>NZ_JARESS010000037.1:0-80053 GCF_046027915.1 Paraburkholderia sp. RL17-347-BIC-D | reverse complement strand
ATAATGCTCGGCTTGCTACAGGCGTTGCCGCGCATGGTGGAGGGGCGGATCAAGAGACGGCTCGCGGTTTGGTACCGCGAAATCAAAGCGCTGGAAGATGAAATATGGAAAAACAGGCAACCGACCCGTGAGCAGATTACGCAATGGCGCGATGAAATCGAGGACATCGATGCACACGCCAGTCAGATACGGATACCGCAGCGCTATTTTCAGGATGTGTACGCGCTCAAACAGGCGATCAGTGTCGTCAGGGATCGGATTTCCCGAATTGCAGGAAACATCAAGTAATAGCCAACTTGCCTCTAGCAGGCACTCCGTGTCTACCCGGCAATGCCGTGGAGTCCTCTCGTATCTGGCCGAAGCCAAATGGCGCGACGTGCCATTGGCAAGCCCGTGTTGCACTCGCAGGCGCCGCGGCCTCTTCAGCGGTCGAACCAGCGGTACTGCAGCGTCAAGGCGATGGACGTGAAGTTGCCCCCGGCGCGTGTGACAAGACCGTGCGAATACGCGAGCTTCGTCGACCAGCCTCGTGCGATCGGCAAGGAAAAGGTGACACCGTAACGCACGTTGGCCTGGCGATCCTCACCCGGCACGTCGTTGACCGACGTTCGGCCTCCAGCGGCGTATCCGAAGTCGGCTGCGATCCAGAGTCCGGGGCGGAAGGTATAGCCGCTGTGCAATTGGAACGCCATCAAGGGGGCTTGAGAGCGCTGATTGCCGCCGAAGAAGTTATTGTTGCTCGTGAAGAACCACACTCCCGCGGACCCATCGACAAACCAGTCGCCCAGAGGCTGAGATACCCCTATTTCAGGTTTGAACGAGTACCGGTTCGCCCCGACATTCACGAGCCGGGAGCCCACGTACTGGCCGCTGGGCACGACTATCGTGAGGCTCGTGCCGACCGAAGTGGTCGACTGTGGTCTGATGAACGCCTCGACGGGCAAAGGCGGATTACCGAAAAGATTGAAGGCGAAGCGCAGCCGGATGTCGCCAAGGCCGGCGCGATGCACTTGCGTCGGTGCATCGATCACATTTCCACTGACATTGCCGCGCGCAAAGGGCGCCGCGATTCCGAACGATGCGGTGTGCCCCACGAGGCTAAAAGTCGAGACATAACCAAGCGAGTAGATGTTGAACCGAGCCTGCACGCCTGAGATCGGTAACGAAGAATCGGTCAGCACGTCGCCAGAAAGATAGGCCCAGGTTGCGACCAGGAAATGGGTGCCGATGGGCGACGGAGAATAGGTGCGTGGTTCGAGTTCCTGAGCGCACGTGGTGGTGACTGAAAACAGAAGTCCGACTGCGCTGTATTGGATTGGCGCCCACCGGCATGGACGACGTCTCATTGTCGACCCTGGGCTCGCGATCACGCGTGGAAATGAACGCGCGCCCGCACCTGAAGTATATGAGAGAGCATAGGCAACGAGCCTACCTGTCGCCCTCCGACGGAGGAATAGGACCTTGGTCCGATTGGCAGATATCGGAAGTCGCCACACCATGAAAACAAAAATCGGATAGTGCGGCTTGATGCAATCGCGCTCCCATGTGGCATTGCGGCAAAGGCTGCGGCGAGTGCTCCGCCGTTGCGCCAAAACCTGTTTGCGTGCGCGAAAAAGAGCACAACCCGACTGTCGGGAAGCATGTTGGCGGCGGCGCGAAAAGAGCGCGCGAACCGCGCGGTCGTTGCCATGGGGCTGTGCTCGCCTCGTGCACCTTTCAGGAGTCGCCGAATGGACGCAAGAACGCAGTTGTCCCGCAGTCAGGACATTGCCGCGAAAATCTCCCGCGTGCTGCAAAGGCGTACCCAGGTCGCGCAGGAGAATTTGAATGAACGACTAGGCGATGCGCTTGCCCGCGATCAGGATGACATTCGCTCGCAGGGTGCCATTCCGGCGTCATTTGATCCACTGCATACGTGGCAATACGTCACCGACGTCGCGCAGCGCTCGCTTCTCTTCTGGGACACGCTATACCAGCGCGGAACCGAGTTCGTCGAACGAAGTGCCGGTAGTCCGACGCCGGTGCTGCATTTCGAGTATGACATCGTGCTCGACGGTCGCAAGTTCGAGCGACCGGTCAACTATGCGTTGCTGCAGCTTCGTCCACCCGCAGGTGTGGATATCGACGTGAAGAAGCGTCCCTATTTGATCATTGATCCACGTGCCGGACACGGTCCCGGCATTGGCGGTTTCAAGGACGACTCGCAGGCAGGCGTCGCGCTTCGCGCGGGACATCCTGTTTTTTTCGTGGTGTTCTTTCGCGATCCCGAGCCCGGCCAGACGATGCTCGACGTTTGCAGCGCCGAGCAGCAGTTCGTGAGAAAGGTTCGCTCGCTGCATCCGGAGAGTCCAAAGCCGGCGGTCATCGGTAACTGCCAGGGAGGCTGGGCGGCAATGATGCTTGCGAGTTCCGATCCGGACGAGACCGGTCCCATCGTCATCAACGGTGCACCGATGTCGTACTGGAGCGGCGCCTGGAGCGAAGGCGAGGGCGACAATCCGATGCGCTACGCCGGCGGCCTTCTCGGGGGCTCGTGGCTCGCATCGTATGCGGCGGATCTGGGCAACGGCAAATTCGACGGGGCCCATCTGGTGCAGAACTTCGAGAATCTGAATCCAGCCAACACGTTCTGGGAAAAGTATTACCACCTGTTCGCGAATATCGATACCGAGCCGGCGCGTTTTCTGGAATTCGAGCGTTGGTGGGGAAGCTATTACCTGATGAATCGCGAGGAGATCGAGTGGATCACGCGCAATCTGTTCGTCGGCAACAAGCTCTGGTCGGGGGGAGTAAGCAGCGGTCACGGCGAGCCGTTCGATCTGCGCAAGATCCGTTCGCCGATCGTGCTGTTCGCTTCGATGGGCGATAACATCACGCCGCCTCAACAAGCGTTCAACTGGGTCGTGGACCTCTACAAAAGCACGGAAGAGATCAAGTCGCGAGGGCAGGTGATCGTTGGCCTGATGCATGAGGATATTGGCCATCTCGGCATCTTCGTCTCCGGGAGGGTCGCAAAGAAAGAGCATAAGCAGATCGTTTCCGTGCTGGAGACGATCGAAACATTTCCGCCGGGCCTCTACGGCATGTCGATCAACGAAGTCAAAGGCGGGTCCGGGGAGACGGAATACGAAGTCGAATTCCGTGAATGCCGGCTCGAGGACATCTCCGCGCATTTCAACCGATTCGGGCGCGTGGACGAGAAGCCGTTCGAGGCGGTGGCCGCGCTGTCGGAGTTGAATCAGCGAGTCTACGAACTTGTCGCGCAACCCGTGGTGCAGGCGATGTCCAACGAGACGAGCGCCCGCATGTTGCGCGAGTTTCATCCACTCCGGCTTCAGCGCTGGGCGTTGTCTGGAATGAATCCCTGGCTCGGATGGTTGCATCCGGCCGCGCAGGCGGTCAGAGAGAGTCGCCAACCGGCCGCCGCGGACAACCCTTGGCGCAAGCTTGAAGAGACCGGATCGGAAATCATCGGCGCGTCGCTCGACTACTACCGTGCGATGCGCGATGCGGCGACCGAGGCCGGTTTCTTCGGCATCTACGCGAACATGTATTCAATGTTTCTTGCCGACCGTTCACCCGACGGCGCCAATGTGGAAACGCTCACAACCGGTCCTCGCGACACGCCGTTCGTGCAGGCAGCGTTGCAGTCGATCAGCGAAGGCGGCTACACGGAGGCGCTGGCGCGCGCGGCGTTCCTTCTCGCACGCAAGGGTGCGTCTTTGCCGCTCGCGCGACTGGAGATGCGCAAGGAACTGGCTGAAATCTATACGGACTATCTGCCGGACATCAGTGCGGACCAATGGCGGCGCATACGAGGTGTCCAGGAGATCATCGCGCGTTACGAACCCGAAGCGGCCATTGCGACACTGCCGACGTTGCTCACCCGCGTCGAGGACCGTGAGCGCTTCCTGGAGCTGCTTGGAAAGCTCATGGCGGACGAACGCGTGTTGAATTCGGCGCCCGACGACGAGCAACTGGCGGCGCTCGAACGCATCCGCGCCGTACTCGTATCGCGCGTCGGTCGCAAGCGTCAGGGGTCCTTGCCCGACCGGGTTCGCACATGACCCGTGTTGCAATGCAGAACCACGAGGGGAACGTCGATGGAACCCAGACATGCGAAGTATGAGCGCCTGATCGAGTACTGCAGGAACTTGCCGCCACTGCCGACCGCAGTGGTGCATCCGTGCGACCACAGCTCGCTCGCAGGCGCCGTGGAGGCGGCCGGGATGGGCTTGATAGCGCCGCTGCTGGTCGGACCGCGCGCGCGTATCGAGTCGCTTGCCGAGGAGCATGGCATCAAGATATCCGAATTTACGATCGTCGATGCGCCGCATAGCCATGCCGCGGCCGCCGCAGCGGTGCAACTTGTGCGGGAAGGCAAGGCAGAGGCATTGATGAAAGGCAGTCTGCACACAGACGAGTTGATGGCGGAGGTGATCCGGCGCGATGCCGGCATGCGCAGCGCTCGACGCATCAGTCACTGTTTCGTCATGGACGTGCCGGAGTACGAACATGCGCTGATCATCACCGACGCCGCTATCAATATCGCGCCGACGCTGGAGGAGAAGGTCGATATTCTGCAGAACGCAATCGATCTTGGACACGCGTTGCTGTTTGACGAGGTGCGTGTAGCGATCCTGTCCGCAACCGAATCGGTCAATCCAAAAATCCCGTCGACGATCGAAGCGGCGGCGCTTTGCAAAATGGTGGACCGGCGCCAGATTACCGGCGCGCTGGTCGACGGCCCGCTCGCGCTCGATAACGCGATCAATGTCGAAGCCATGCGAATCAAACAGATCGATTCTCCGGTCGCCGGCCGGGCCAACGTGCTAATGGTGCCGGACCTCGAGTCCGGCAATATGCTCGCGAAAAGCCTGTCCTTTCTTGCTGGAGCAGATGCGGCGGGCATCGTTCTCGGTGCGCGCGTACCGATCATTCTGACCAGCCGCGCCGACTCCGTCACCACGCGTCTCGCGTCGTGTGCGGTTGCCGCGCTGGTGGCGAAAGCGCGGCGCGAGGCCGGCAAGGTAATCGGGTGACGATATGGCCGATGTGATCCTGGTCTTGAATGCGGGCTCGTCCAGCTTGAAGTTCAGTGCATTCGACGCGCAAACGCCTCGCCTCGACCTGGTCCTGCACGGTCAGGTCGAAGCGCTGTACACGAACCCTCGTTTTTGCTCGACGGGTAAGGACGGCGACGTGGATACCGAGGAATGGGGCACCGACTACCAACTGGGTCATCTTGGCGCAATCGAGTATCTCGCAGGTTTTCTGCGCAGCCATGGCGAGGGGCATCGCCTGATTGCGGTCGGTCATCGGGTCGTGCACGGCGGCCAGCGATTTTCCAGGGCGGTCATGGCGACGCCCGACGTGATCGACGAACTGGAATGCCTCAGCCCGCTTGCACCGCTGCATCAGACGCATAACCTCAAACCGATTCGGATCATCGCGCAATTGCGCCCCGAGATTCCGCAAGTTGCCTGCTTCGACACCATGTTTCACAACACGCAGACGGAAACCTCGAAGGCATACGCACTGCCTGCGTCGATTGCGGAGCGGGGCGTGCGCCGGTACGGTTTTCACGGGCTATCGTACGAATACATCGCCAGCGTGCTGCCGGAGGTCGCGCCGGCCGCTGCGGGCGGGCGTATCGTCGTGGCGCATCTCGGCAACGGTGCCAGCATGTGCGCAATGGTCGCGGGAAAGAGCGTTGCCAGCACGATGGGATTCACGGCCGTGGATGGGCTGCCTATGGGCACCCGTTGCGGAAGCCTCGACCCCGGCGTCATCCTGTATCTGCTCGACGAACTGAAGATGGATTCGCAGGAAATCGCAGACCTGATATACAAGCGCTCAGGTCTGCTCGGCATGTCGGGTGTCTCGAGCGACATGCGCACATTGTTGGCGAGCACCGATCCGCATGCGCGCTTTGCGCTCGACGTCTACACGTACCGGATTGCGCGCGAACTCGGCAGTCTTGCCGCGGCTATGCAGGGTATCGACGGCCTTGTGTTCACGGCCGGCGTCGGCGAGCACGCGGCGGCGATTCGCGAACGGGTGGTGCGTGACGCGGCGTGGCTAGGAGCCGAACTGGACGACGCGGCCAATCAGGCCGGCGGCCCGTTGATCAGCCGTCCTTCGAGCAAGGTATCGGTGTGGGCCATTCCAACCAACGAGGAACTCATGATCGCCCGGCATACGCAGTCTGTTACCGGTGCTTCGGCGTTGTGAAGCTAACTGGCGGACCACGGAAACCCGGGCAAGCATCGCGAACATTGTCCATCGCAGGCTTTCTATGAAGGAGTTCCACCATGCCGATCGAACAACCGCGGTTGATCCTGAAGGAGGCGAGAGCGCTGGTCACGGGCGTCGCCAACGAGCATTCGATTGCGTACGGTTGTGCAAAGGCATTTCATGAGCTCGGGGCCAGTCTCGCGCTCACCTACGCGAACGACAAGGCCAAGCCTTACGTGGAACCGCTTGCACAGGCGCTCAACGCAGAGATTTTCATGCCGCTCGACGTGACGCATGACGGCGAACTGGAGGCCGTCTTCGAGCAGGTCGACAAGGTGTGGGGGAATCTGGATATCCTCGTTCACGCCGTGGCATGGGCGCCGCAAAAGGACTTGCATGGCGGACTGCTGCAATCCTCGCGCGACGGCTTCCTGAGCGCAATGGACATTTCCTGCCATTCGTTCGTACGCATGGCGCGCCTTGCCGCGCCGTTAATGAAAGACGGCGGAACCATGCTGACCATGAGCTACTACGGCGCGAACAAAGTCGTGCCAAACTACAGCGTGATGGGGCCGGTCAAGGCGGCCCTCGAAGCCTGTACGCGATATCTGGCATTTGAGCTGGGGCCAAAGGGCATACGGGTGCATACCATTTCTCCCGGCCCGCTCAAGACACGCGCAGCTTCGGGCCTGAAGGATTTCGAGTTGCTGCTCAACGAGGCCGTACATCGTGCGCCGCTGGGCGAAGTGGTCGACATCATGGACGTGGGCTACACCTGCGCGTTTCTGGCCACGCCGTATGCGCGACGGCTCTCCGGCTCCACGTTGTATATCGACGGCGGACTGAACATCATGGCCTAGGGCAACTGGCAAGGAGCGACCATCATGGCTGAACTGCTGCTTGGAAATGTGGAAGAAACCGTCTCTGATGAGGAAATCAGCGAGTTCTTGATAAGGTACGGATTTCCTCAGTGCAGTGAGATCCGCCGTATAGCCGGTGCGGGCTCGCGGCCGGCGGCGTTGGTGATCTTCAACGATGTGACTGCCGACGGCCTGCGAAAACTGCAGACGCGTGTCCACAACATGTACTGGAAGAACCGCACGATCACCGCGCTGCTTCTTCCTGAGCGTGACGAATCATAGATATCGGCTGGAGCGGAACATGGGTCTGCTGTCGTGGTTGTTGACCGGAAAACGCACACCTGAAGAAGGCGATGTCCAGCAGACGAAGGAAATCGTTGATCGGATCGTCAAGCTCAGTCCGCAATTGCGTCTCGCGCGTGACTACGAGGCACGTATGGCGCCCGCAGTGCGCAAAGCGATCGATTATCTGACGCGCCTCGCGGAAGAGGTGCCCCCCGCGTGTGAAGCAAGCGCGGCTGCCTGGACAACGGATCCGTACATTCACGCTTTTTTTGCCGCGCCTGATGATGTTTGCGCGGTCTTTAGCCACTCGGAGGCAGTGCGCGCCTACTTCCGCGATCACCCTGAGGCGGAGGAAGCCTTCGCCGTGCTCGGAATGGCCATCATGGAAAAGAGCATTCTCGGCGTGGCGCAACATGGGGCAACGATCCGGACCGACGTCGTGCAGACGACGGTCAGCTTTAGCGATCATCAGGTGCGCGTTTGCGGTGTGTCGGAAGCAGCGCTTCGGCGGGAAATCGTGCTGCGGGTCGTCGACCAGCTTGCGCTCGAGGGAATCAGCAAAATCGAGGCGGACGAGTCACGGCGTGGTTCGCTCGAACAGGAGCGGGCGCTGCTCAGGACACGTCTTGCACTGCTCGAACGGCAGGGGGCCGGGGTGCGCTCGCTGCTGGGCAGCGAAGCGTCGTGCAACCCAGCGGAAGCCATGCGCCTGCAGGCGCGCATCGAAGAGAACAATCAGGCTCTGGCGAGTCTGGGCCTGAAGACCGAAGCGCTGGAGCGAGAACTGGATGTGATTTGCGGCGTGCTGTCGTCACCGGACTCGCATTTCTACATCTTGAAGAAGACATTCCGGCTGGACCGGTTGAACGTCATCGTGGAGGAAGTGGGCATCCGCCCGGCAGAAGAAATAGAGTTTCGGATAGCCCGTTTGCCTGCGAGTCCGGAGACGATGCGCGCCTACGCGATGGTGCGCTTTCAGCGTAGCAACCTTCTGCCGGTCCGCAGCATGTTGACGGAAGCCGGGCGGTTGCTGATTTGACGGAAGGCCTCTCATGCCCCGTGCCGGGTAGCTGGCACAGAGGGTGGCTCCGTCTGTGCGAACCCCGTGTTGGTGAGAGCCACGAGCGTCGCCACGATGGTGAGCTTGCTGTCTCTCATGCTGCTGTCCTTTGACGCATACGCGCATCGTGTTTTGCGGCCTGATTGGCCGCCTTTTCCTTCATGACGGACGCGCGTCGCGTTGCCCTTACGATGCCGCTCACTTGATCGTGTAGCCACGACCTTCCATGCAAGCAGCGTAGGCACGGTTGAAGGTGTCCATGGCGCCTTGCGACTGCGACTGCGCCGATGTCGACGCAGCGCGCCGGTTTTGCCGGGCGCGTGAGCCGCCGACCATCGTTCCGGCCGTGGCGCCGACCGCCGCGCCTTTTCCTGCGTCACCGGCTATGGCTCCGATCACCGCTCCGCCTGCCGCGCCACGCGCCGCGCCTTGAACGCGTTCGCCTCCGCCCACTGCCGGTCCAGAAGGCGGCGGCGGGGCGTTGGCCACGGCAGTTGGATCGACTCCGGTGTTAGTCTTGGCCCACGAATAACATGCTCCGTCGTCCTGCTGCTGTTTTTGCTGGCTTTGACCCTTGGCGGGATAAGCGATTGGCTTTCCCTGCGCGGCGACGTCAACTGATATCAATGCGGCTAAAGTGGCAAAAACGCAGTACTTCGTTAACGTATTCACGGCAGCTCCTTGCTTGAGCCCACGCTAATGCAGGTCACCGGTCACCGGTCACCGGTCACCTGAATGCGAGCCCGTAACCGACACCGTCATGGCAATTCTGCCGGGATCTCGCGCTGGGCGATGTGTGTGCAACAACGGCAGGTTGGCTTTTATCATTGCGTTCCCGTCATACCGCGCGCAATCGGACTAAGGTCGTATTTTTGCCGTTCGGCGCCTCGTCAGTCTCTGAGATCGATGATCTAAGACCAAGGTCCGATTGGTATCGCACTGGCTCACCTATAAGCTGCAATGGCGGCTGGCGATCCGCCGCGCTGGGCCTCGATCGCCGCACTAACGGCCGTGCTGATAGCTGGCATGTGCCTCATTGCGTGGTTGCTGCGTCTCAGTTCATTGGTCAATTTCACCGGCGAGACACGTGCGCGAGATAGTCTGGCTGAAGATCCGCTCCACCGCTGAGCCGGTCAGACTCCTGATCTTTACCTGTCCGCGTCGCCCGTTGTCGATCTGGCGGGCGCGCGAATGCTCAAGACGTTGCATGAAGCACTTCAGACAGCCGCGATAGAGATGAAAGTGGTCGCCGCGCACGGAGACGTGCGAGATATGCTTCGCGCCGAGGGTCTCGAAGATCGCCTCGGTCTCATCGATCGGTGCAACTAGGTCGCGGACTTCGTCGACGAATTCCATTCACGAAAAGTATGACCGACGGAACCGATGCAGCCGCTCACATCAACGGATAGAGCAGGCAGCGGTTGGATGAGGCCGCGAGGCCGTGTCTCTCAGCGCATCTGCATGACGCTATCGCTGTTTTTGTCGTGCCAGCGCCGAGGGCAATGCTATTGCTTTCCGGATCCGCTATTGAGGGAGATACACCGATGCCCGCCCAATCTCGCGTTGCGATACACGTTCTACCGCACTGGTTGATAGGTGCGGCTCTGCTGGCCGGAGCGACTGTCGGCTACGCTGGAAACCTGAACTTCCTGAAAGATACGCCGATCAGTTACATGAGGGAAGCTGACCGGAAAGCACTTAACGACGCCGCGCAGACCGCGCTTGAGACAAAGAAGGATGGTGAAACGTTGGAATGGAACAACGCGGGCACCGGCAACCCCGTATCCATCAAGGGCACGGTGACTCCGCACGATACCTCGCACAAGGGCGATCGAACCTGTCGGACGACGACGCTCGTGGCTATCGCAAAGGGCCAGACGCAAAGCTGGATGCCCACCGTTTGTAAGCACGGCAACGGCCTCTGGAAGATACTGAGGCAATGAGCTGGCGGAGGCGTCCCCCGCCGCGGGGGAATTCAATGAACCGGGTGCGACTGCCAAGTCACGAACTCGCTATCGAAGTCGGCAACTGGTATGTCGAACGAGCAAGAACCTGAGGTGAAGGCGAGTCGCACCCGATGCTTCATTTCGTTCTGGTAAATCCACTTGCAGAGGGTCTCGCCTGAACAGCCGGACCAGGCTGCAATCAATGCGCTCGCCTTCCATTGCGATGATGCCCAGCCCGCTATGCGTGAATCATTCGGAGCGCCGTTGCCGTGCTTCGGGCGAATATCCGGTGACTTCTTTCTGTCATTTTCCATCACTCCATTCTCTTAAAGATCTGGAGTATTCGGAAAATCCAGGCAGGGGTATGTCTGTGAGACCAAGGTCGTATTGTTTCGTACCGCGAGAGGAATCATTGTAGTACAGGAGATACCGATTTGAGAGACGGGAATATTTCTCAATCAAGACTGGCGACCACAATTCGTTTATCAATGCACCCGCTCGCACATCGGTGTCAATGGGTGAACTGCAGACGAGGGCTACCATGGCATGGCTAGCTGGAACGTTACAGCGCTATCCCGAGATCGCGATATTCCTGTCACTCGGAATTGGGTATTGGGTCGGCGGAAAGAGCTTCAAGGGCTTCAGTCTGGGTGCCGTCACGGCGACGCTATTGGCTGCCATCGCAATCGGGCAGCTTCACATCACCGTATCGCCCAACGTCAAGTCGGTGTTCTTCCTGATGTTCCTGTTCGCCGTGGGCTATGGGGTGGGGCCGCAGTTTGTGCGCGGCATTGCCAAAGACGGCTTGCCGCAGGCACTGTTTGCTGTGGTGCAATGTCTGCTGTGTCTAGGCGCGGCGGTTATCGCGGCCAGACTGGCCGGCTACGACATCGGATCGGCGGCCGGACTCTTCGCCGGCTCGCAGACCATCTCCGCGTCGATGGGGCTTGCGACGGATGCCATCAATCGGCTTGCGTTACCACCCGATCAGGCGAAAGCACTGCTGGACGCGATGCCGACCGCCTACGCCATTTCTTACATTTTTGGCACGATCGGCTCCGCGGTGATCCTCGCGACTCTCGGGCCGAAGCTGTTGCGCATTGACCTGGTTGCGGCATGCAAGGAGTACGAGGCCAGTCTGGGCGGTACGAAAGAAATGGGTGGTGCAGACCAGGCCTGGCACCGGTACGAACTGCGTGCCTATCGGGTCTTGCCGGGAAGCCCGGCTTGCGGCAAGACCGTCAGTGAGCTCGAAGCGCTCCAGCCGAAAGGGATGCGCCTGTATATCGAACGGATCAGGCGTGGGGGCACCGTCTCCGAAGCCACGCTCGATCAGGTGCTGCAGGCCGACGATGTGGTGGCGATAGCCGGTCCTCGGGACCAGCTCGTCGCGGTGTTCGGGGCAAGCGGCACGAGTGACGAGACAGGCGGTGAGCTGGTCGCCGTTCGCAAGGCGAGGGCCACGGAAGTAGACGACCCCGAGCTTCTGGCAGTCCCCGCGGAGGGCGTGGACGTTTATGTCACGAGCAAGGAAGTGGACGGCAAGACGTTGCAGGAACTTGCAAACTCGCCGCTTGCGCGCGGCATTTATCTGAGGAAGATCAAACGGGGCCCCACGGAAACTCAAATACCTATTCTACCGAGTACGGAGTTGCATCGCGGCGACACGATAACGATCGTCGGACGCACGCAGGATACGACCGCCGCGGCGAAAGTACTCGGCGTACTCGACCGGGCCACCAACCTGACAGACGTTGCGTTTGTCAGCCTGGCGATTACCGTCGGCGCGATGGTGGGTGCGATCGTCATCGATGTCGCGGGCATTCCAATCACGCTGTCGACCGCGGGCGGCGCACTGATTGCCGGTCTGATATTCGGCTGGCTGCGGGCAATCCATCCGACCTTCGGCCGCATCCCGGAACCCACGGTATGGTTCATGAATTCGGTCGGCCTCAACGTGTTCATTGCCGTGATCGGCCTCACAGCGGGACCGGGATTCGTCTCCGGATTGCAGCACCTCGGCATCGGTCTGTTCTTGTGGGGCATCTTCGCTACCACTGTTCCTCTGATCCTCGGCATGTTCATCGCTCGCTACGTGTTCCATTTTCATCCGGCCATCCTGCTCGGTGTGTGTGCCGGAGCGAGAACAACGACCGCGGCATTGGGGATGATCTGTGACTCGGCAAAAAGCCAGATCCCGGGACTCGGATATACCGTGACTTACGCGGTGGGCAATACGCTTCTGACCATCTGGGGCATGGTGATCGTGATGATCCTGTCCTAGCCCGGTGCGTCGTGACTGGCGACGCCTATCCCGGAAACTTCATCGTGGAGACAGCAAATGGCAAAGCGGGACAAAGCTGAATCGGATGAGGCCGCGAAGCTGGCGGCGCTCAGTCCGTTCGAATTGAAAGATGAGTTGATCAAGGCAGCGGGTGGCGGCGCAGTGGAGCGAGCCGCGAACCTTGCGATGCTCAATGCCGGTCGCGGTAATCCTAATTTTCTCGCGACGATTCCACGTCATGGCTTCTGGCAACTCGGTCTGTTTGCGATGCGTGAAGCGGAGCGTTCGTTCGCGTACATGCCGGAAGGCATCGGCGGTTTTCCGAAGCGCGACGGACTCGTCGAGCGCTTCGAACTGTTCCTGCGCGGGAACAAGGGCGTGCCGGGCATCGACTTCCTGGCTAGCGCCGTATCCTATGTGCGCGATCAGCTCGGACTGTCGGCCGGCGACTTCCTGTATGAGATGTGCGAGGGCATTCTGGCGTCGAACTATCCTGTGCCCGACCGGATGCTGAAGCTGTCGGAGCAAATCGTCGGCCAGTATCTGCGTCGTGAGATGATCGGTGACCATCCGTTCATCGGCGAGTTCGACATTTTTGCGGTCGAAGGTGGCACCGCGGCGATGACCTATATATTCAACACGATGCGCGAGAACCGGTTGATCAAGCCGGGCGATACGATCGCGCTTGGCATGCCCATCTTTACGCCCTACATCGAAATTCCGACCCTGAACGACTATCAGCTAACCGTCGTCAATGTGAATGCCGATGTGGAGAAGAACTGGCAGTACTCGAAGAAAGAACTCGACAAGCTTCGCGATCCAAAGGTGAAGGCGTTCTTCCTCGTCAATCCGAGCAATCCGCCGTCCGTGCGAATCAACGACGAGAGTCTCGAATACATTGCCGAAATCGTGAAGGAGCGGCCTGATCTGATTCTGCTGACCGACGACGTGTACGGCACGTTCGCCGACGGTTTTGTGTCGCTGTTCGCGCTCGCGCCGAGAAACACCATCCTTGTGTACTCGTACTCGAAGTACTTCGGCGCAACCGGCTGGCGTCTGGGCACGATCGTCACGCACCGCGACAACATTCTCGACAAGTTGATCGCCGACCTGCCTAAAGACGCAAGGAAGGAACTGCACAAGCGTTATGAATCGATCACGACCGAGCCGGACAAGCTCAAGTTCATCGACCGCCTGGTCGCCGATAGCCGAACGGTCGCACTGAACCACACGGCGGGCCTATCGACGCCGCAGCAGGTGCAGATGGTGCTGTTCTCGCTGTTCTCGCTGATGGACACGCCTGACGCATACAAGAATGCGCTGAAACGGCTGATCCGCAGCCGGAAACGGGCGCTGTATGAAGAAATCGGTATTTCGTTCGACGACAACGACAAGAACCAGGTCGACTACTACACAATCCTCGACATGGAGTTTCTTGGCGAGCGCGCGTACGGACGCGATTTTGTCGAGTGGCTCATGAAGAATACGGAACCAACCGAATTGCTCTTCAGGCTGGCGCGCGAAGCGCGCGTGGTCCTGCTTCCGGGGCGCGGATTCGGTACGGCTCATCCGTCCGGTCGAGTGTCGCTCGCGAACCTGAACGAGTCCGACTATCGAAAGATAGGACGCGCCATTCGCGCGCTGCTTGCCGACTATGTCGAACGCTACAACGCCTCGACCGGCAATACGCTCGACAAAAATAGGGTTCTGTAGACATCGACCTTGGACACTCCGTAGAGCCTGCCGGCCACCGCGGCTTGCGCATGGAACCTCTTTTCAGTGAGGATTGCCAGATGAGCACGTCAATCGAAAAGATCACGCCTTATGACGAATTCAACTTCCCCATTCCGGAGAATGAATTCCCCAAAGACGGGATGTCCGCCCGCGCAGCGGCCGGAATCGTCATCAGCTCCGAGTGGACCGATGCGAACCCGATGCTGAACATGTCGTCGTTCGTTACCACGTGGGCCGAACCGGAGGCCGCGGAAACGGCGAAACGCAACATCTTCAAGAATTACATCGACCACGACATGTATCCGCAAGTGTTCGCGATGGAAACTCGCATGGTCAAGTGGTTGCATCAGCTATGGAACGGCCCCAAAGGAGTGGAGCCATACGGCACGGCGACGGTAGGCTCGTCCGAGGCCTGCATGCTGGCCGGTCTCGCACACAAGTGGAACTGGCGGAAGAAAAGGGAAGGCGAGGGCAAGGATGTGACTCGCCCCAACATGGTGACCGGCGGAAACGTGCAAATCGTGTGGAAAAAGTTTCTTCGCTACTTCGATGTCGAACCGCGCATCGTGCCGTTGAGTCCAGGCAACTACCGGTTGACGGCGGAGAGTCTCGACAAGTACGTCGACGAAAACACCATCGCTGTCGTCGCCATCGCGGGACAGACATTCACTGGCGAGGACGACGATATCCAGGGCATTCATGACTGGCTCGACGACTACGAGAAACGGACTGGCATTTCGATTCCGATGCACATCGACGGAGCATCGGGCGGATTCGTCAATCCATTCCTCTATCCCGACTACAAATGGGACTTCCGGCTGCCGCGCGTGCAGTCTATCAATGCGTCGGGGCATAAATATGGCCTGGTTCCTCCCGGCCTCGGTTGGGTCGTCTTTCGCGAACGAAAGGTGTTCAACGAAGAACTTGTTTTCTATGTCAACTATCTGGGCGGCGAAATGCCGACCGCGACATTGAACTTCAGTCGCAACGCCTTTCAGGTGGCCGTGCAGTACTACATGTTCATCCGCCACGGCTTCGAAGGCTACAGAAGAATCATGCAGCATACGTTGGACAATGCGATCGCGTTGCGGCGAATTCTTGTCGATAGCGGGTACTTCAACGTCATGAACGAGGCGCAGCGGATTCCTGTGGTTGCGGTGACACTCGCTAGCAAGATCAAGAATTTCAATGAATTCGACGTGTCGAACAAGGTGCGTGAGAAAGGCTGGGTACTCGCTGCCTACACCATGCCGCCCAATGCCGAGACGGTCACGAGCCTGCGGGTCGTGGTGAGGCCGCACATCAATCGCAATGTGGCGGAACTACTCGCCGGCGACATCGTCAGTGCCTGCAAATACCTCGAGAAAAATGGCGGAAACGCTCCACCGCCGACGCTGCACGCACATCCCTCGGGAACGGCGGCGCCGACCAAATGCTGAGGATGGCAAACGATGCAGCCGGGAGAACTCACTATGGCGAGCGCAGAAAGCAGGATCGTCCTGGCGGTGATTGCTGTATTCGTAGCGCTGGGTGGAATTGCGTCGTCGATCCGAGGCTTGCTTTACGAGAGCCCGGCTCTTGTTCATATCGGGGCGTATGCGATGGTGCTCGGCGTCGCCTGCTTCGTGCTGCTGCTCCGTCCGGGTAAGGGAGCCGGCAAGTAAGGTGAGAGGACCTAGTGTCGGCCCGTACGGCCTGGCGCGTCGCGCTCGGTTGTCAGAGCGCCGGATCGAACGGGATCGAAGGATGGAGCGGCGAGACTCACGCACCGGGGATTTACCTCGGAAACACAATGGAGGTCGATGATGAACAGACGGAATTTTGTACTAAAAGTAGCGGCTGTCAGCACCGCGGCGAGTTTGACGCTCGCGGGCTGCTCCGTGACGCCGGGCAGCGGCAAAAGCCCTGAAACCGATGCATCGAAGCGCCAGGCGATCGACGCGAGTGTTGACGGTACGTTGAGCCGGCTTTTCGCGACGATCAAGGGCTCGCACGAACTCGCAGCGAAAGCCCAAGGCATCCTTGTGTTCCCGGATGTGAAGAAGGCGGCCTTCATTGCTGGGGCAGAGTATGGCGAAGGCGCATTGCGTGTGGGTGGCACGACAGCGGGCTACTACAGCACAGCGGCTGCTTCATTTGGATTCCAGGCCGGTGCCCAGTCGACGGCAGTCATTTTCATGTTCATGACGCGGGACGCGCTCGACAAGTTCCGCAACGCGGCTGGGTGGTCGGTTGGCGGCGACGCGGCGGTGTCAATCTTGAAAGTGGGTGCGAACGGCACAATCGACACGACATCAGTCTCCTCGCAGGTCGTGGCCCTCGTGTTGACCAATGCCGGGCTGATGGCGGACGCTTCGCTCAACGGCGCCAAGGTGACAAGGCTGAATCTGTGAAAGTGAAACGCGGCCTGCCCCAGATACGCCAGCCTGCCTGACCGGTAGTGACGGGCGCGGGGCTGGCGGAGCGCCGCGCGTCCGGTGCGGACGACGTTCGGGCGTACGAATGCGCCGCGGGCCCGGTCGTCGATCAGCCCGCCACGCGGACGTAGCCGGCGGCGCATCTACCCGCACGGAAGCGGTCGCGATATCCGTCACGCCCAGCATGAACAACTCGCTGGCGATGAATCGACTATCTTTCAGAGAGATGGGTGCAGTGGCATGGTTCTGTTCCGACTACCATGGTTATGGGCGTGCCCTGGATTGTCGCCAGCAGATCATCGAGGCGACCTGCTGGGAGACAAGTTATGTTGCTCACACCGATTACCGAACGGGTGTTGTCCAGGCAATTGCTCGATGTTCTGATCCGTGCCGGACTCATTGCCGTTCTGGCTGTTTTCTGTTTCCGGATCTTCGCCCCGTTCCTCAACCTCATGGTCTGGGCGCTCGTCCTCGCGATCACGCTGTATCCGCTCCAGGTCAGACTCAGGCGTACGCTTGCCAACAAGGACGGCCTGATCGCCACTCTGATCATTCTGGTTGCGTTTGCCGTCATTCTCGTGCCGACCTATATGCTGGGCGTTGCGGTGGCCGACTCGTTGGAGAGCGTGGTGGCCGTCATCAAGAGCGGCAGCTTTCACATTCCTGCGCCGGCCGATTCGGTTGCCAGTTGGCCGCTGGTCGGGCAGAAGGTGCACGACTTCTGGCAACAGGCCTCGACGGACCTCACCGGTCTCGCGCACCGGTTCGCACCTCAGCTCAAGGAAGCCGGACTTGCATTGCTCGCCACGGTCACCGGCCTGTCGGCGGGACTGCTGATCTTTTTCGTCGCGCTGATCGTCGCGGGGATTCTGATGGCTCACGGCGAGACAGGTCATAAAAGCGCGGCGCAGATCGCTGCGCGCATCTCCGGTCCCGAGACCGGCCCGCAGATCACGGAGCTCTGTACGGCCACGATTCGCGCCGTGGCACAAGGCGTGGTGGGGATCGCGTTTATCCAGATGTTGTTGATTGGCATCGGCTTCGTGATGATGGGCATTCCCGGTGCGGGCCTGCTGGCGCTCGCCGTGCTGCTGATCGGCGTCATGCAGTTGCCGGCCACGCTGATCACGGCGCCTGTGATCGTCTTTGTCATCGTCACCGAGGGTGTCAGTACCACGACGATCATCTTCGCGGTCTACGTGTTCGTCGCGGGGCTCGTCGACAACGTGCTCAAGCCATTGCTACTGGGACGCGGCGTCGCCGTGCCGATGCCTGTCGTGCTGATCGGCGCGCTCGGCGGCATGGTATCGGGCGGCGTCATCGGCCTGTTCATCGGTCCAGTGATGCTTGCGGTCGGGTATCGACTGTTCTGGCGATGGGTGAAAGACCAATCCGGTCCCGAGCAGCCGAAAGAAGAGCGGCAGGCCTGATGCTGCCTGGGCCGATCGGTGGACGTGAGGCGCGTGCTGAGTTGGGCATCGAGGTTGCCGGCCGCTAGCCGCGGGTACAACAGAGCGACGGTCGGCGGCGCCATCATTTCAGATGGCTGTTGCGCCAGTTGCGCGGGGTCACGCCGAAGCGTGAATTGAACCAGTACGTGAAGGAGCCCTGCTGTGAATATCCGAGCAACGCCGAAACCCGCCCTATCGGATAGCGCGGGTTGCTCATGTAGCGCACGGCAAGTTCGCCCCGAACCTCGTCCACCAGACTCGAGAAGCTCGTATGCGCCAGTTCGAGCTGGCGCTGCATGGTGCGAACGCTCAGACGCAAATGGCGGGCAACCAGTTCGACCGTGGCCTGCTCAAGGGGCAGCAGCAGGTAGATTGCCTTGCGCACTTCCAGCGCGGTCGAATCGGCACCCGCCACGTTGAGCGAGTCGGCGAGGCTCTCGGCATAGCGCACCAGTTCCGGGTCAGCGGAGGGATTCGGGTAGTCGAGATCGGCGGCCGCACACACGAAACCGTTGAAATCGCTTCCGAACTCCAACGTGCAGCCGAAGAACCGTCGATGAAACGTCAGGTCTGCCGGCCCTTGGTGAACGAAATGGACCGAACGCGGTTTCCAGTGATTGCCGAGCAGGGCGCTGGAGTGGCGCCCGAGCACGCCGACCGCGAGTTCGATCGCCTGCTTCGTCGGAGTGCCCGGTTCGACCACCAGTTCTTCCCGGATGGTGACCGATTCACCGGCGTCCTCGACGTGCATGGCGAGGGCTTCGTTCAGCAGATGCCGGTATTGGGCCGCGGCCAGCAGCACCTCGCGAAGCGTGCGCTTATGCGCGAGCAGGACATTGATCACACCAGTACCGAACTTTTGCCGCGTCCCGGCCATCTGCAGCGCGAAAGTCGGGCACGACGCCTTTTCGGCCGTCAGTTCCAGCAGCCGGCACGCGGCTGCTGCCGGAATGCGATCGTCCGGATTCGCAAGCGCCGCGGTATCGATCCCGACCTGCTTCGCCAGCTCGACCGGGTTCAGACCGACCCGCCGCGTCACATCGAAATAGCCGCTCATGGCTACCGCGCGCAACATCGTTTCCATCGCTATGTCTCCGCTCACCTGTCGCCGGCAGCGTCCCTGTGCCCGTGTCCATGTCTGCTGATTAGATGCCTGCCGCACGTACCGGTGTTAACGCGTAGTGGCATGAATTCCGAAAAGAATGGCGCCGTATCGTAAAAGTGTAGCGCAGGATTGCCGTATCGTGCATCTCAACGGTTCATCATGTTCCGACCAGTTGTCAAGCGGCCAGCCGTGTCGCGAGCGTCGGAATACCCGTCACCCTATTGGAGAACACGATGCAATTCCTCGACGATTCGCTGCACCCCGAGAACCAGGACAAGGTTGTGATCACGACCGCTCCGTACGGCCCGGAATGGATGCCGGAGGACTTTCCTGAAGACATTCCGGTGACGATGGAAGAGCAGATCCAGAAGGCCGTCGACTGCTACAACGCCGGCGCGACCGTCCTGCACCTGCACGTGCGCGAACTGGATGGCAAAGGCTCGAAGCGCCTTTCGAAATTCAACGAGCTCATCGCCGGCGTGCGGGCGGCTGTGCCGGACATGATCATCCAGGTGGGCGGCTCGATCTCGTTTGCACCGGAAGACGACGGCCAGGCGGCGAAGTGGCTTTCCGACGACACGCGTCACATGCTAGCCGATCTCGACCCGAAGCCCGATCAGGTGACGGTCGCGATCAACACCACGCAGATGAACATCATGGAGCTGCTCTATCCGGAGTACCTGGAAGGCACCTCGTTGTCCAACCCTGCGTTCATGGCCGCTTATAGCGAGATGACGGTTCCCGCCGGCCCGGCATGGGTCGAGGAGCACCTGCGCCGCCTGCAGGCTTCGGGTATCCAGCCGCACTTCCAGCTCACGGGCATCCATGCGCTGGAGACACTCGATCGCCTGGTGCGCAAGGGCATCTACAAGGGGCCGCTGAACCTGACGTGGATCGGTATCGGCGGCGGCTTCGACGGCCCGAACCCGTTCAACTTCTTCAACTTCGTGCACCGCGCGCCGGATGGCTGCACGCTCACGGCCGAGTCGCTGCTCAAGAACGTGTTGCCGTTCAACATGATGGCGATGGCCATGGGCCTGCATCCTCGCTGCGGGATCGAAGACACGATCATCGACGCGCACGGCAACCGGATGACGTCGGTGCAGCAGATCGAACAGTGCGTGCGTGTGGCGCGCGAACTGGGCCGCGAGATCGCCTCCGGCAAGGAAGCGCGCGACATCTACCGCATCGGCGTGCAATACGAAACGGCCGACGAGACACTCGCGGCCAACGGCATGACACCGAATCGCAAGGCCGGCGTGAAGAACCTGCCGCTGCGCGCGGCGTAAGGGATTGGAGCGCGGCAGACGTTTCGTGGATGCCGCGTTTTAGAAAGTAGGGCCCGCCGGCATGCCGGTGAGGGCCGCGCGGTATCCATAAAGGCCGCCTTTGTCCTGCTGGGCAAAGGCGGTCACCAACGAGTTGAACACGAAGGAGACGACTCATGTTCACGCATGCCGAGCCTACGACTGGCAATATTTCGACGGCGCAAAAAGACGTGCGCGCGTATGCATGGGTGGTATTTGTTTTGACGGTCGGGTTGCTGCTCTCCGACTATATGTCGCGACAGGTCCTGAATGCGGTGTTTCCCATGCTCAAGGCCACATGGCACCTGTCCGACACGCGGCTGGGTTCGCTGAGCAGTGTGGTCGCGCTGATGGTCGGCGTGCTCACGTTTCCGCTGTCGGTGCTCGCCGACCGCTGGGGCCGCGTGAAGAGCATTGTCCTGATGGCGGCGATCTGGAGTCTCGCGACGCTCGGCTGCGCGCTTTCGACGAATTATGGCGAGATGCTGCTCGCGCGCGCCTTCGTTGGGATCGGTGAAGCCGCCTATGGCAGTGTCGGCATCGCGGTCGTCCTGAGCATCTTTCCGGCACGGCTGCGCGCCACGCTCACCGCAGCGTTCATGGCCGGCGGCGCGCTCGGTTCAGTGCTGGGCATGGCGCTGGGCGGGGCAGTCGCGGCTCACCTGGGCTGGCGCGCGGCGTTCGGCGCGATGGCGGCCTTGGGGATCATACTGGTCGTCATCTATCGGTTTGCCATCACCGAAGAGCGGCTCGCGCCGCTGCAGCCGGCAAACGCGCGCCGTCAGACACAGGGCGCCGGTGTGCGCATGAGCTTGCGCAGCTTGATGCAGGGACTCTTTTCGACCAGGTCGGTCGTGTGTGCCTACGTCGGCAGCGGCATTCATCTGCTGGTTCCGGCGGCCGTATGGGCGTGGATGCCCAGCTTCCTGAACCGCTACTACGGCATGCCCACCGGCAAGGCGGCCATGAGCGCGTCCGCGTTCGTGCTGGCCACCGCTTTCGGCATGGTGGTGTGCGGAAATCTGACCGACCGGCTCAGCAAGCATGGGCGGGAAAGGAAATGGAGCGCTGCCGTCGCCTTCTGCCTGATCTGCTTCGTGCTGCTGATGGTCGGTTTCCGGATGTCGCCGGGGCCGGCACAACTCATGGTGATCGGCGCCGGCATGTTCTTCTGCGCAGGCGCGACCGGCCCCTCGGGGGCGATGGTTGCGAATCTCACCCCACCGTCGATCCATGCGTCGGCGTTTGCCACCCTGACGTTGGCGAACAATCTGCTGGGGCTGGCACCCGCTGCCATCCTGACGGGCATCGTGGCCGACCGGATCGGGCTCGTCGGCGCGTTGCAACTCGTGCCGTTTGCACCCCTTGTCGCGGCGGTCGCTTTCTACATCGGCAAGCGGACCTATGGCGCCGATGTCGATCGCGTAAGTGCCCTGCGTGAACAGGCCGGGGGCTGACCCGACGGTCCTCCGCGAGCTTTAAACCTGGCGGGTGCGCCTGAGAGCAGGACGGGCAGCCCCATCACAGGCCAAATAAATTTGCAGTTCGAGTAAAGGATAGGAGATTCGATATGGCAAAAGCAGTGCGTTTCCATGAAACCGGTGGTCCCGAAGTCTTGCGCTATGAAAACGTTGAAGTGGGCGACCCCGGCCGCGGACAGGTCCGCTTGCGCCATGAGGCAGTGGGCCTGAATTTCGCCGACACCTACTTCCGCAGCGGCCTGTACCCCGTGCCGCTCCCTGCGGGCATGGGCGTCGAGGCCGCCGGTGTGGTCGAGGCAATCGGCCCCGACGTGACCAACGTCGCAGTCGGCGATCGCGTGACCTACACCGGCTTTCTCAACACACTCGGCGCGTACAGCACTGAACGCCTCGTCCCGGCGGCACCGCTCATCAAGCTGCCGGATGCGATCTCCTGCGAAACGGCTGCCGGCATGACGATGCGAGGTCTGACCTCGTCGTACCTGATGCGCCGCATTCACGATTTCAAGGCGGGCGACACCATCCTGCTGCATGCCGCCGCCGGCGGTGTCGGCCTGATTGTGTCGCAATGGGCGAAGCTGCTGGGTCTCACCGTGATCGGCACGGTTTCGAATGAGGCCAAGGGCGAGATGGCCCGTGCGCATGGCTGCGACCACATCGTCTACTACGGACGGGAGGACGTCGCGAAGCGCGTGCGCGAACTGACCAACGGCGTCGGCGTGAACGTCGTGTTCGACAGCGTCGGCAAGGATACCTTCGAGGCGTCGCTCGATTCGCTCAGGCGCCGTGGCCTGATGGTCTGCGTCGGCACGGCGTCGGGGCCAATCCCGCTGTTCAATCCCCAGCTTCTGGCGATGAAGGGCTCGCTCTACCTGACGCGCCCCGCGCTGGCGGACTACATCGCCGACCCCGCGGAAAAGGACGAACTCGCCGGCGAACTCTTCGGGCATGTCGCCGCAGGCCGCATCAAGATCGAACTCAACCAGCGTTACGCGCTGGAGGACGCGGCGCAGGCCCACCGCGATCTTGAATCGCGCAAGACGACTGGCTCGTCAGTCTTCGTCATCTGAGGAGAACACCATGCGAGTCGAACAATTGACATGCGCCATCGGCGCCGAACTGGTCGGCGTGAATCTGGCCGACGCCGTCGACGATGACGGCCTGTTTGCGGAGATCCGTGCGGCGCTGCTCAAACACCGGGTGCTGTTTCTGCGCGACCAGGACATCTCGCGCGCCGAGCATCTTGCGTTTGCGCGCCGTTTCGGCGAACTGGAGGACCATCCCGTCGCCGGCAGCGACCCGGAGCATCCGGGCCTCGTACGCATCTACAAGAACCCGGATCAGCCTAACGACCGGTATGAAAACGCGTGGCATGCGGATGCCACCTGGCGCGAGGCGCCGCAGTTCGGCGCTGTCCTGCGCTGCGTGGAGTGCCCGCCCGTCGGCGGCGACACGATGTGGGCAAACATGGTGCTCGCCTACGAGAACTTGCCGGACCACATCAAGGCCCAGATTGCAGACCTGCGCGCCCGCCACAGCATCGAGGCGAGCTTTGGTGCCGCGATGCCGATCGAAAAACGTCTCGCTCTTAAGGCGCAATTTCCGGATGCGGAGCATCCAGTTGTGCGCACGCACCCGGAGACCGGTGAGGAGGTGTTGTTCGTGAGTGCCTTCACCACCCATTTCACCAATTACCACACGGCGGCGCGCGTGCGCTTCGGGCAGGACGCCAATCCGGGTGCGGGTGACCTGCTGCGCTATCTCATTAGCCAGGCGTACATCCCCGAGTACCAGGTCCGCTGGCGCTGGAAGCCCAACAGCATCGCGATCTGGGACAACCGCAGCACACAGCACTACGCCGTGATGGATTACGCGCCGTGTCACCGCAAGATGGAGCGCGCCGGAATTGTCGGTGACAGGCCGTACTGATCGCATCATGACTCTCGATATGACACCAACCATCCTGATGGTGCCGGGCTTGCGCGACCACGTCGCGGAGCATTGGCAAACACTGCTGGAGCGGATGCTGCCCAAGGCCGCCTCAGTGCCGCCGCTCGAGCGCGACAAGCTCAGTCGCGCGGCGCGCGTCGCAGCGCTCGATGCCGCGCTCGCGAAAATCCATGGCCCGGTGATCCTCGTCGCGCATAGCGCGGGCGTGATGATCACGGTGCACTGGGCCCAGCAACACAGCCGCAGGATTCACGGCGCGCTGCTCGCCGCTCCTGCCGACCTGGAGACGCCGCTGCCGGCGGGCTATCCGGCCATCGATGAACTAGCCCAGAACGGCTGGCATCCGGTTCCACGCAAGCCGCTGCCGTTCCCGAGCATCGTCGGCGCGAGCCGCAACGATCCGCTCGCGCAGTTCGAACGTGTCGCGACGATGGCGAAAAACTGGGGCAGTCGTCTCGTCGACCTTGGCGAAGTCGGTCACCTGAATCCGGCTGCAGGGTTTGGTGAGTGGGCGATGGCGCAGACGCTGATCAATGAGCTTGTCTGATCAGAACCGGACCTGCACAGCCAGATCGGGACGCGAGCGAGCGGGCCTTCCAGGTGAGCGAAACCTTCTTCGACTTCATCTGCCCGCGGTGCCTTATCGGCAAGCGCAATCCGGATGAGGCCGTGTCCCGCTCGCAGCAATGCAGGCAGTCATGGTGTTTGCAGTCCAAAGCTAAAGGAACAGGGAATGTCACGTCAGATACCGGTTGGAGTGGTCGATGAACTCGCACCAGGCCAGCGCAAACTGGCCTTCGTCGATGGCCGCAGCATTGTCCTGTTCAACATCGACGGCACGATCCACGCCATCGACAACGCATGTCCCCATAACGGGGCGTCGATCGCAAGCGGTCAACTCGAGGGGTGCGTGCTGCGCTGCCCGGCGCACGGTCTGCGCTTCGACGTGCGCACCGGCTGCATGCCGGGCGTAGGCGGGTTGAGCCTGACGACGTTCCCGGTTCGGGCCGTCGACGGGAAGCTGGTCGTGAGTCTCGAGGACCCGGCCGCCGGTCCCGCGCCGGCACCGGTGGGCAATTCGGCGCCGTGATCCGGGCCGTGCGGGAACATACAGCTATTTAGGGGAACAGAATGCAAGGTTTGATGATGCAGCAACCGCTGCTGGTTGCTTCGCTGCTCATGCACGCGGAACGCCATCACGGCGACCAGGAGATCGTGTCACGACGGGTCGAAGGCGACATTCACCGGTATCGGTACCGGGATTTTGCGCAACGCGCGCGCCGCATGGCAAATGCCCTCGCAAGCCTCGGCATCAAGCCGGGCGAGCGGGTAGGGACGCTGGCGTGGAACGGCTACCGGCACATGGAGCTGTATTTCGCCGTGTCCGGGGCGGGGTCCGTGTTGCATACGCTCAACCCCCGGCTCCACGTCGACCAGCTCGCGTACATCATCGAACATGCGGAAGATCGCGTTGTGTTCTTTGACCTGACGTTTCTGCCGCTGATCGAGAGCGTCGCTTCGCGGGTCAAGAGTCCGAAGGTCTTCGTTGCCATGACCGATCGCGCGCACATGCCGCGAGACCATGGGCTGCCGGCGAGGCTGCTGTGCTACGAGGATCTCGTCAACGGTCAAAGCGACGTTTTCGACTGGCCTCTGCTGGACGAAAACAGCGCGTCATCGCTGTGCTACACGTCCGGGACGACCGGCAATCCGAAGGGGGTGCTATACAGCCATCGCTCGACCCTGCTGCACACGTACGCGGCGGCGCTGCCGGATGCGCTGAACTGTTCGGCGCGCGACGCGATCCTCCCGGTCGTGCCGATGTTCCATGTCAACGCGTGGGGACTGCCGTATATCGCCTGCATGGTGGGTGCGAAGCTGGTGTTTCCGGGGCCGGCGCTGGACGGCCAATCGCTCCATGAACTGATCGAGGACGAACAGGTCACGCTTTCGGCCGGCGTGCCGACAGTCTGGCAGGGACTGCTTGCGCATGTCGACGCGATCAAGGGTTCGTTCTCGTCGATGAAGCGCACGATTATCGGCGGCGCTCCCTGCCCGACAGCGATGACGGCGGCGTTCCAGGAGCGCCATCACGTCGACGTCTTGCATGCATGGGGTATGACGGAATTGAGCCCGGTTGGCACCGTCTGCAGTTTCAAGGCACATCAGGTGTCTCTGCCCGCGGCGCAACGCTATGCGCTTCAGGCGAAGCAGGGGCGTCCGGTGTTCGGCATCGACATGAAAATCGTCGACCTGCAAGGCAACGCGTTGCCGTGGGACGACACCGCGACTGGCGACCTTCTCGTGCGCGGTCATTGGGTCACGCGGGAGTATTTCGGCAGTGACGACACACCGGCGCTGCGCGACGGCTGGTTCCCGACCGGCGACGTCGCCAGGATCGATCCCGACGGCTTCATGCAGATTACGGATCGCAGCAAGGACGTCATCAAGTCCGGCGGCGAATGGATCAGTTCGACCGACATCGAAAACGTCGCGTACCTGCACCCCGAAGTCACGACAGCGGTATGCATCGCCGCGCGGCATCCGAAGTGGGACGAGCGGCCGCTGCTGCTGATCGTGAGGAAGCCGGGCAGCACGCTCGCCGCGGACGAACTGCTCACGTTCTTTGACGATCGGGTTGCGAAGTGGTGGAAGCCGGACGCCGTATTGTTCGTCGACTCGGTTCCGCTCGGTGCCACGGGCAAGGTGCTCAAGAACCGCCTTCGGGATCAGTTCGGCGACTACTACCTGCCGGCCTGAGATACCGACTTGGCAACAACACAGTTTCATTCGAACAACAAGTCATAAATTGCCGGGTCTACCCGGCGCGCCCCACACTCGGAGGAGACGCAATGAAATTAAAATCGTATAGCTCGGCAGTGCTGCTAGTGTTTTCCGCAGCGGCCCATTCCCAGTCGTCGGTTACGCTCTATGGCGTACTCGATACGGGACTTCTGTATCAGAGCACCTCGGCCGCAACCTTTCTGCCGAACGCGCGTAACCTGGGGCATGTCTATCAGCTCAAGGACGGCGGAATCTATTCCAGCTTCTGGGGCCTGAAGGGAAGCGAGGACATCGGCGGCGGCTACAAGATCACGTTCAAGTTGCAAGGCACGTTCAACACCACGAATGGCAAGTTCGGTCTGTCCGATACGCCGGGCACGACCGCGATCTTCAACCAGTTTGCGACAATCGGCGCGACCGGGCCGTTTGGCACGTTCGACGCCGGCCGGCAGATCATCCCGATGATCTACGCCATGGCGGAAACCGACGTACGCGGCGCGCAGTATTTCGGCAGTATTCTGACCGCGTGGCTGGGCGTCAATCAGGCAGCCGGCTGGCCCGGCACCAGCACGAACGCTCCAATCGGCGCCCTCTATGACAGCAACGCGCTGGTCTACAATTCGCCGAAATTCTATGGCGCGTCGCTTGCGCTCGAGTACGCGCCGGGTGGCGTCGCGGGACAGTTCCAGGGCGGCACGCGTGAGTCGGCTGTGCTCAAGTATTCGAATTACGGTCTGAACCTGTCCGCTGTGTATTACAACGGACATGACACCAATCCGTTTCCGCAGAACTTTCCGGCGGCTCCGGCCGTGCCTGCGACAGGCGAGAGCAATAACCGTTTCTATTATTTCGGTGCGATGTATACGATCAGCGGGTTTTCATTATCCGCCTCGTACGCCATCGGCAAAAACCCGGCGAAGAGCAATACCGTCGACTTCGAAATGGCGTCGGGCGGCCTCGGCTACCAGTTCAATCCGCGCTTCAAGATCACGTCCGGCTACTACTACCTGAAGGACCGGAACAATTCAGCGAATCACTCGAGCGAATTCGCAGTGGGTGCCGAATACAACCTGTCCCAAAGGACCAAGGCGTACGCGCAAGTCGGCTATGTCGACAACAAGGGGACGATGAACCAGACGATCATCTATGGGAATCCGGTTGCGCCGGGCGTCTCCACCACTGCGGCCATGGTCGGCATTCGCCATAGCTTCTGATCCCGTCACCTTCATGAACCGGAGTAATCTATGAAAGCAATCACACTCGCGCTGGTGGCCGCCGCATTCGTTGCGGTATCCACGACGGCGTGGTCCCAGACCGGTGAAGCAGCCAGTGCGCAAGGTGCGTCCGCGACGGCGGCATCGGGCTCCGTGGCTCCCGCGGGCAGGAAAGCGGACCGTGCCCTGCGCCGCAGGATTTATGCCGCCTTCGGGAAGGACAAGGAGATCAGCGCCGGAGACATCAGTGTCATCGCGAAAGACGGCGCGGTGACACTGAATGGCGCGGTCACGGAAGCTGCCCAGATCGGCAAGGCCGAGGCGATCGCCAGGGGCGTTCCAGGAGTGACGTCGGTGACCAACAAGCTGACGGTGAGGAAGCCGCTTGGCGGCATGTAAGCTGCAATAGCCAGGCACATGGAGTACGGCGAGGCCGAAGACAACTGGCCGCGCCGGCTTCTACCCATCAAGGGCGACACCCGATCAGGGGGCTTCGCGCAGCCATTGACTCATGACGAGATGATCGTATTTGCAAGGACTTCGTCCGAGAGGCAAAGGCACGGTTCGATTTTTTTGACGCTCGACGCGACCTGTTTGTCGAGTAGAAATGCGTTGCACATGGCGTCCAGAACCGGCGGAAGCCTATCCTGCCATGCCTTGTTTTCACGTTTCTAGCGAAAAGAACGGGCGTCGCAGTGAATCTGCTCGCTCGTCTCGCACAAATAAGCTGCGTCGCTGAAAGCGTGGATCCTTGATCTGCCGAGCTTTGATCCAGCCATGCAGGAACTGAACTGGCGGTACGAAGCCGAGTGACAAATGACGTCGACTGCGCTAATAAAACACTTCCGTGTATTCGAACAGGTTCGCCGCGACTTGCTGATGCGTGCGATAGTGCGTTAGCGGGCACCCGTTCGTTCTTTAGGCTGTTAAAGAAGCTCTTCATCAGTACATTTCCAACAATTACCCTTGCCGCTCATCGAGCAGCGCATCCGCTGGAAGTCGAGGCTAGCAGTTTGGGTGCCCCCCGTCCGAATGATGCCGCGCGCCGGGTTCAGGCCGACGCTGGACCCTCCGGCAGATTCTGCGCGGCACGCAGCTTGTGTTTCGAGTCCGTCACGACACGATAACGACGCTTGTGGCCCGGGTCGCAGGACAAAGGCAGGCAAAGGCCGCCATAGCGAACAATATGTTTTTAAAAACCGGTCGCAAATGTTGGAGGTCCCGATGAAGAAATCGGAAAGGCGGGTTGCGATTGCATTAGTGGGCATCGCCATCTGGCTCAGTGGTCTCTATTTCGCCATTACCGGACTGGTCTATGACCGCAGTATGGAATACCGGTACGGCGCGCTCGCCATTTTCGTTGGCGTGGCGATCGCGGTCATTGCGCTGAACCTGATTTCGATTCCCGGCTTGCCGCGCAAGAAAAAGCAGACCTAGCAATAGCAGCGTGCTCACTGCGCACGGAATGCCGGCGCAGGTGTGGTTTCGTTTTTCTTTTTCGTCTGATCGCGCGTATCGCTCTTCGCTTCACGCGTCTTTTTCTGCGCTGCCCGCCGCGTGTCCTGTATCTGCTTCGTCGCCGCGGCGTCTGTTTGTGCGTAGAACCCGTTCATATCGTTCGCCAGACGGGAGTTCTGCGTATCGAGCGGCGCTGCGAGCCGCTCGATACTCAACCGGATCACCCTTGCAATCCACGCATAGTAACGGGTTGTGTCGCAGTAAGAGATGGCCGGTGGAATTCCAGCGATACAAAGTTGCTGCTGAGAGAATCGATGAAAACGCTGATCCCGCCGTTGGCCAAGGTATTGAAACGCTTGCGCTATCCACTGGAGGTGATTCTGACGTGCGTGCGCTGGTACGTCGCCTATCCGCTGAGTCTGCGGCATCTTGAAGAAATGATGGCCGAACGATTTCTCAAAAAAACGCCGGGCTGCAGTCTTGTCCCGTTGGGCGCGCACCAGGAAGTCGATGGCGTTACCGTCCTTGTCGACGGCCCGATAGAGATATTTCCAGTCGCCCTTGACGCGTATGTACGTCTCATCCATTCGCCAGCTCTTTCCAACTGGCCGCTTGCGACGACGAAACGCTTTCTCCAGTACCGGCAACAGCTTGAGCGCCCAGAGGGCGCACGGTCGAATGATCGACCGACGCGATCGCCCAGAATGGCGTCCCGGAGACGGTGACCATCGACAAGAGCGGTGCCGATCTCGCGGTGCTCGAAGCCATCAATGCGGATCGTGAAACGCCTGTCAAGATCCGCCAGTCCAAATATCCCAACAACCTCGTCGAGCAAGACCATCGGGCGATCAAGCGGCGCACCCGACCCATGCTGGGGTTCAAGACTTTTCGCTGCGTCCGGATTCTTCCTGGCGGCATCGAAGTGATGCATATGATCGCCAAAGGACAGATGAAGTGCGCTCGCGGAACCCATCCGTCCGCCGCAGATCGATTCCACGAACTGGCAATATAAGCAGTGCTGCTCATATCGATCACCTTTCGGCTGCGAGCCTTACTGCAACAAAACCCCGAGTGGGCATCGGTTTATGGTGATGTATGCTTTAACCGCACGAAACGCAGTTCGGGTGCGCCAAGGCTTTCGTAATAGCGTTAGCCCGGGGCGATCCAGCTCTCACAGAGGTGACCTCTCGGAAGGGATCTCCATGACCCCCTCTATGCAGTGTGAATCCAGTCATGCCATGGTCTCCGCCAGACTGCCGGCGCACGCTGGATTATATGAAGACGTGTGGTGTGCCATTGGGTGCGCCTGCTTATGGCTGGTCGTGACCAGCTTCCTCGTTCTGTCGACGGCGGCCATCAGTCCAGCGGCAGCCGCGTTGCCCGCCGGGCTGCAAAACATCCTCAACAATGTGACGGGTGGCACCGCGCCGCCAGCTTCCGCAGCGCAGGCTGCATCGGCACCAACGCCCGCGAGTCAGGCCGAACTGGCGCGCTCACTGGACAGCCTGATCGGCACGCTCGAGAGCGATCCACAACGCAAAGCGCTGGTAGCCCATCTGAAGGGGCTTCGTGAAGGTACCCAAAGTGCCGCCCCCGCTGCGCCGGCATCGTCCGGACAAGGCAAAAGCGATATGCTCGGCGCGATTGCGTCAGGCATTGCGTCTGTCGAAACGGATTTGAGTGAAGGCCGCACACCCTTGCATTTCTGGGCGGCCCGTTCGAGCGCGGCGGCCGACGATCTTTGGACTATTCTCAGCGGCGGAAGCGGGGAGTCGTTCGGCCACGTCCTGCTTGGCATGATCGCGACGTTTGTGGGTTGGGGCGCGTGCGCTGGCCTGTTGATCTATCTGCGGCGGCGCATCGGTGCGCGTTACGGCTGGAAGCTCACGCTGGAACCGGGTCCAACTTCGTTCGAACTCTTGAGTTTTGCATTTTGGCGGACGGCGCCATGGATCGCCGCTTTCGTGGCGGTGGCGCTGTTCATGCGCGGAATGCCTGACGCGCTCGGCGGCACGCTGGGGCTTGTGATCGTCTATGCCATAGTCGCGGGTTCGATCTTCTCGGCAATCTGCCTGATTGTGTTCTCTGCGTTCAACACGGCACACCGGCGTGTCGCAGTTCATCAGCTGCTCGCGCAAAGCCGCTGGCCGCTTTTCGCTATCGGTGCATGTGGTGCGCTCGGTGACGCGACGGCCAATCCAGACGTCACAAACCTGCTCGGTTTGAATCTCGCCGGGCTCGTATCGGCATCCGCAAATGTGGCTGCGGCCCTGCTGATCGGTTATTTCGCACTCGCTTACCGGCGGCCCGTCACGCATCTGATACGCAATCGCCCGTATGCGCAAAGGCGTGATCACAAACTCGCCACGGAAGCGCTCGATATCCTGGCATCGCTGTGGAACATCCCGGTCCTTTTAATCGCGATCGCATCGGTTTTTACGATCGTTGATGCGCGCGGTTCGGAAGAGAACGTACTACAACCGTCGCTTCTCAGTGCGCTGTTACTCGTGCTCACGCTGTTCGTGTCGGCGCTGCTGATGCACGTGACGCGTCGAAGGGACACGCGCGCCCAGCGCCGCGCGCCGCACCTGATGCGACTCTTGCGCTTCGTGAGCACGCTGCTCGTCCTTTTGATGTGGCTCGCGTACATTCAATTCGAGCTGGACCTGTGGAGCGGACCGATCGCGCGAATGATCAAGCACAGTGCGATGACACCCAGTTTCAAGCACGCGCTGATTACAGTTGTCGCGACGGTCTTTGGCGCCTGGTTCATCTGGATACTGTGCGACACCGCCATTCTCAACGCGCTGGGCCCGAGCAGTTCGCGGAACAAGGCACTCGACCCCGGCATGCGCGCACGCACGATGTTGCCGCTCGTGCGCAACGCTGTTTTCGTCGCGGTTGCGACCCTCGCCGCCATCGTCGCCGCCGCCACCCTGGGCGTCAATCTTACGCCTCTCCTTGCGGGCGCAGGCGTGATCGGTCTTGCAGTCGGCTTCGGTGCGAAGACGCTCGTCACCGACCTGATCACGGGGCTCTTCATCATTGTCGAGGAGACGATCTCGGTCGGTGACTGGATTGAGATTGACGGCAGCCACGCCGGCATCGTCATGGACCTGACGATTCGCACGGTCCGGTTACGTGACGGACAAGGCGCGGTTCACACCATTCCCTTCTCGCAGATAAAAATCGTTAAAAACCTGTCGCGTGACTTCGCCAATGCGGTGTTCGAGGTACGAGTGCCCTTCTCGCTTGACCTTGATGAAGTCACACGCATGATCGTGGAAGTGGGCGAAGACCTGCAGGGAAACTTTCGCCTGCGCAACGAAATACTTGCGCCCGTCGAAGTGTGGGGGCTTGAGCGTTTCGAGGCTAACTGGATGGTTGTGAAAGGGCAGATCAAGACGCGGCCGATGCAGCAGTGGGGCGTGGTGCGCGCTTTTAATGCGCGGCTCAAACGAAAGATGGACGAGGCGGGTATTGAGATTCCAGTGCCGCATATGCGGGTTCACACCCCGCCGAGCGGACCGAGAGCATGGTCACAGCCTGACGATGGTGGCCAGGACGAGAGGGAAGGGCAGCGCCGCGGTTGAAGCGGTAATTGGTGCCGCAAGTGCCATATCCCAACGCAAGTGCATCGACGGCATAACCCCAATCTGCTCGCATGCATGAATTCGTTTCTCTCCGATGCCAGCACGGATCCGGTTGCTTTGCACCGATCTGTCGGACGATGTCGTAGGATCGAGCGGCCGGAACGTGTGTCGGGAAGCTCGTCATGCCCCCGACCGACAGCAGGGCAAAGCGGTGCCGCCCATCGGGGACATCAAACTCACTCCGTCTCCAGACACACCGACTAGCTCGGGTGGGAGTGCCATTCGTGCCTCCATTGCGCAGAACAGGGAGCGGACGCGGTTTTCGTCAACGTTGAAAGGCAGGTCGTGCGTCCACGACGTCACGCTCGGGACGTCGGCATAGCGGCCATGCTCCTTCCAGTACTCCGTCATCTTGGCGGGTGACGGGCGCACGCGCCGCATTCCCATAACAGGCTCGAAACTGACCTTGATCTGCGCGAAGCTTGCAGGAGAAATGTTGTCAGCCGTGTGAAAGAAGGACGGCATACCGTCGCCCCGGCGGTCGCCGCCCGTCACCGAAGGAGAACAGGCTGCCGAGTCGATTACGAACTGATCTGAACTGAAACGCACTTCAGCCAGCGTTATCGATCGGCCAATAAACCCAAAGTCCTATTGTGGCAAAGCGTCAGCAAAGCTATTTTTTAGTTTGTACCGTGCTGCGTCGCGCGTTTGTCGATCTGCCGACCGTAACCGTAGCCACTTTGTTTACCGGGGTCAGCATGCCATTGCGCTCGGCTCCGAGTCGCATCCGGTGCGACTCCTACGCCCCCGGGGCCCGCTAGTCATCACCACAGGCATGAGTCCGGGAGCGGCATTCACGTACGCAAAGAAAACTGCCATCCGGTTTGTAGAACGGAGAGTTGTTGCCGCCCCCTGAAACCTGCAAGAGATTCGTCACACTCGCAATTCAGGACCAGCATGGTGAGCACGGAGACATTCAACCTCGGAGTTCACTCCGAGGCCGGCAAGCTGCACAAGGTGATGGTCTGTTCTTTGTGACAAAGATGCGCGAACGCGGCGTTGAAGTCGTCGAGATGCACCATCTGCTTACCGAGGCAGTCAAAAACCCCGAGGCACGAACGTGGATCCGCGAACGTAAGACCCGCCCGAACACGACCGGCGTGGGCCTTGCCGGCGAAGTACGGAGTTGGCTCGATAACCTTGAACCGCGCCGGCTCGCAGAATTCCTGATTGGTGGCGTGGTTGTGGAAGATGTTCCGGATTGAGAACACGGCAATGCGCAAGGACAGGAGACATCGATATGGGCACACATCCTACGACGGCTGCTTCGGAGCAGACTGGGCCTGGCAGCGATGAACTTCGGCTGATCGATACGTGGTGGCGCGCATGCAACTACCTCTCGGTCGGTATGATCTATCTAATGGACAATCCGCTACTGCGCGAGCCGCTCAAGGCGGAGCACGTCAAGCCGCGGCTCCTCGGGCATTGGGGCGCGAGTCCAGCGCTTTCGTTCGTTTGGGCGCATCTGAACCGCGTGATCAAACGCGACGATCTGGACGTGATCTTCATGGCGGGTCCCGGACACGGAGCTCCCGGCGTACTCGGCCCCGCTTATCTGGAAGGCACCTACTCGGAGGTGTATCCGGACAAAAGCGAAGACGCAGAGGGGATGCAGAAGTTCTTCAAGCAGTTCTCGTTTCCAGGCCACATCGGCTCGCACGTTACGCCCGAAACTCCTGGCTCGATCCACGAAGGCGGCGAACTTGGCTATAGCCTGTCGCATGCGTACGGAGCCGCGTTCGATAACCCCGAGCTCATCGTGGCCTGCGTCGTTGGGGATGGCGAAGCGGAGACGGGACCGCTTGCCACGGCCTGGCATTCGAACAAGTTCGTCAATCCGGCGCGGGACGGCACCGTATTGCCGATTCTTAACCTGAATGGTTACAAGATCGCTAACCCCACCGTGCTTTCACGCATCAGCCACGAAGAGCTGGAAGCGCTGTTCGTGGGCTATGGCTACAAGCCGTATTTCGTCGAAGGTTCGGACCATGCCGAGATGCATCAAAAGATGGCGGACACGCTCGATACGGTCGTCGCCGAGATTTGCGCGATCCACGATAAGGCGCGCGCTGGCGGCGAAGTCGAGCGGCCGCGCTGGCCGATGATCGTGTTGCGTACGCCCAAAGGGTGGACGGGACCGAAGACGATCAAAGGACACAAGGTCGAGGGCTCGTGGCGTTCGCATCAGGTGCCGTTCTCCGACGTGCGCGGCAATCCCGCGAATCTCGAGCTTCTGGATAGCTGGCTGCGCAGCTACAAGCCCGAAGAACTGTTCGATGCCGACGGACGACTGCTTCCCGAACTGAAAGCCCTCGCGCCCAAAGGACGACGTCGCATCAGCGCCAATCCGCATACCAACGGCGGAATACTGCGCCGTGAATTGAAGTTGCCCGATTTCCGCGCGTATGCGGTAGACGTGACACAGGCGGGCAAGGTGCTGCAAGAGAATACCCGGCCGCTCGGGGAATTCCTGCGCGACACGATGCGCGAAAACATGAACACCTTCCGGGTGTTTGGCCCCGACGAAACGGCGTCCAACCGCCTTCAGTCGATCTACGAGGTCAGCAAGAAGATCTGGATGGCCGATCTCCTGCCGGAAGACGAGGACGGCGGGGAACTGGCGCGCGACGGCCGGGTGATGGAGATGCTGTCCGAGCATACGTTGATGGGCTGGCTCGAAGGTTATCTGCTTTCCGGGCGGCACGGTTTCTTTCACACGTATGAGGCATTCGCGCACGTGGTGGACTCGATGTTCAACCAGCATGCGAAATGGCTGGACATCAGCAAGAATCACGTGCCGTGGCGTGCGTCGGTATCGTCCGAGAACATTCTGCTGTCGTCGACTGTGTGGCGGCAGGATCACAACGGTTTTTCGCATCAGGACCCGGGGTTCATCGATCTCGTAACCAACAAGAGCCCGTCCGTCACGCGCGTCTACCTTCCACCGGACGCGAATACGCTGCTTGCCGTGGCCGACGGGTGTCTGCGGTCGACCGACTGCATCAACGTCATCGTCGCGGACAAGCAGAAGCACCTGCAATTCACGACCATCGACGAGGCAATAGTGCATTGCGCGAAAGGCTTGGGCATCTGGCGGCGCGCAAGCAACGACGAAGGTGAGGAACCGGATGTTGTCATGGCCGCGTGCGGCGACGTTGCCACCCAGGAGGCACTGGCGGCCACGGCCATCCTGCGCGAACGGCTGCCGGAGCTGAAGCTGCGCTTCGTGAACGTCGTCGACCTCTTCAGGATGCAGCCCGCGAGCGAGCATCCGCATGGCTCGACCGAGCGCGAGTTCGATAGCCTCTTCACCGTCGACAAGCCGGTGATCTTCAACTTCCACGGCTACCCGTGGCTGATCCACAAACTGGCCTATCGCTTTCGCAATCACGAGCATCTGCACGTACGCGGCTACAAGGAGAAGGGCAACATCAACACCCCCCTCGAACTCGCGATTCTCAATCAGGTCGACCGCTTCAATCTGGTGATCGACGTACTCGACCGCGTGCCGCGATTGCAGGGCAGGACAGCGCATCTCAGGGAAGACATGAAGGACGCGATCATCAGCAACCTGGACTACGCGCACACGCATGGCATCGATCGCGCGGAGATCACCGATTGGGTATGGCCCGAGTGAACGCCAGCCCCGATCGCCAGCCCCGATAACCGCAGGGAACGATTATGGCTGCCGACCCGACCACCACCGCTATCCGCAGCTCCGCGCGAACGGGGCTGGATGCCGACGCGCTGAAGCGCGGCGTGCTCGACAATCTCATCTGCCTGCAGGCCCGTCCACCGGGCATCGCTACCCCGCATGACTGGTACATGGCCCTTGCCTACAGTGTGCGTGATCGCATGCTGGCGCGCTGGGCTGCGACGTTCCAGACCTATGCCGAACGCGAGTTGAGGGTGACTTGCTACTTCTCCGCAGAGTTCCTGATCGGACCGCAACTCGGCAACAACCTCGTCAATCTGGGTATCGAGGCGAATGCGCGTGCCGCCATGCAGGCGCTCGGCCAGGACCTCGACGCGCTGCTCGCGATCGAGGAAGAGCCGGGACTCGGCAATGGCGGGCTCGGACGGCTTGCCGCCTGCTATCTGGACTCACTGGCGACGCTCGAAATACCGTCCGTGGGCTACGGCATACGCTATGAGTTTGGCATCTTCGATCAGGAGATCCGCGACGGCTGGCAGGTGGAAGTTACCGACAAGTGGTTGCAAAAGGGCAACCCGTGGGAGATCGTGCGCCCGAACGTGGCTTACTACGTTGCGTTCGGCGGACATACGCAAAGCGAGACCGATCCTCAGGGCCGCCTGCGCGTGCAATGGATTCCGGCGCACATGGTCAAGGGCGTGGCCTGCGATACGCCGATGCTGGGATTCCGGGTCAATACCTGCAATACGCTGCGCCTGTGGAAGAGCGAAGCCGTCGAGTCCTTCGACCTGCAGGACTTCAACGCTGGCGATTATTACCAGGCCGTGCAGGAGAAGGTGATATCCGAAACGCTGTCCAAGGTACTTTACCCCAACGACGAGCCCGAAGCCGGCAAGCGGCTCCGTCTCGCGCAGCAGTACTTCTTTGTCTCCTGCTCGCTGCAGGACATGCTGCGCCTGCTCGATCTCAAGGGCGAACCCATTGGGCGCTTCGCGGACATGTTTGCGGCGCAACTGAACGATACCCATCCTTCAATCGCCGTTGCGGAACTGATGCGCCTGCTCGTGGACGTGCGATTGCTGCCTTGGGACGAGGCATGGAGCATCACCCGGCGCACGCTCGCTTATACGAACCATACGCTGCTGCCTGAAGCACTCGAGACTTGGGGGCTGCCGCTCTTTCGCGGCCTGCTGCCGCGCCCGCTCGAAATCATCTACGAGATCAACCGCCGCTTTCTCGACGAGGTCCGGCAACGTTATCCCGGCGATGACGCACGCCTCGCGCGGATGTCGATGATCGACGAGGCAGGCGAGAAAAAAGTGCGCATGGCGCATCTGGCGACTGTCGGGTGTTGTGCCGTGAACGGCGTGGCGGCGCTGCATTCCGCGTTGCTCAAGCAGACCGTGATGCGCGACTTCGCGCAACTGTGGCCCGAGCGCTTTCATAACGTGACCAATGGCGTCACCCCGCGTCGCTTCATGCTGCTCAGCAACCCGGGATTGGCGCGGCTGCTGGACAAGACTGTGGGGGAGGGATGGGTGACCGACCTCACGCGGCTTCGGGCTCTCGAAGCGCATGCCGACGACGCTGCCTTCCAGGACGAGTGGCGCGGCGTCAAGCGTGCGAACAAGGAGGCTCTGGCGCAGCACATACGGAGCGCGGTTGGTGTCGTCGTCGATCCTACCGCGTTGTTCGACATTCAGGTCAAGCGCATTCACGAGTACAAGCGCCAGCACCTGAATGCGCTATACGTCGTTACGCTGTATCAGCGCTTGCGTCGCGACCCGCAACGGGCTGTCGCGCCCCGCTGTTTCGTGTTCGGCGGAAAAGCGGCGCCGGGGTATGCAATGGCCAAGCTGATCATTCGACTGATCAACGGTGTGGCCGAAGTCGTGAACAATGATCCTGCGATGGATGGCAGGCTGAAGGTCGTGTTCTTCCCGGACTTCAACGTGAAGAACGCACACTTTATCTATCCGGCCGCCGACTTGTCCGAGCAGATCTCCACCGCCGGCAAGGAAGCGTCAGGCACCGGTAACATGAAATTCATGATGAACGGCGCACTGACCATCGGGACACTCGACGGCGCGAACGTCGAAATCCGGGAGGAAGTGGGCGATCAGAATTTTTTCCTTTTTGGCCTGACCGCAGACCAGGTGGAGCAGATCCATTGCGAGGGCTATCGTCCGGCGGATTGCGTGAATGCGAACGAGGAACTGCGTGAAGCACTGGATCTGATCGCGGGTGGGCACTTCTCGCGTGGAGACCGCAATATGTTCCGCCCGTTGATCGAAAATCTGCGGCAAACCGATCCGTTCCTCGTGTTGGCGGACTATGCGGCCTACGTGGCGTGCCAGGAGGAGGTGAGCGCCGCCTGGCAGGATGCGAGACGCTGGACCCGTATGTCGATACTCAACACCGCGCGGGCGGGCAAGTTCTCCTCCGACCGCGCGATACGCGAGTATTGCGAACAGATCTGGAAGATTCACCCGGTGAGCGTCGATCTTGACCAGCGACTCTGAAACCGGCCCGGCCCGAGTTTATCCGGTTCATCCCGGATCCCGTTTCCCCCCGGGGGCAACGGTTGTGCCCGGGGGAGTCAACTTTTGCGTTTTCAGCCGCCACGCAACGCAGGTGGAACTTCTGCTCTATGCGGCCCCGAGCAGTCGCGAGCCGTTCCAGATCGTCCCGCTCGTGTCCGAGCGTAATCGAACCTTCTTCTACTGGCATGTGCTGGTGGAAAACCTGCCGCTGCACACCTGTTACACATGGCGCGCGGACGGACCGCGGGACACGCAGCATACCGGCTGCGCGTTCGATCCGAGCAAGGAACTGCTTGATCCTTTTGCCCGTGCCGTGTCAACTGATCTATGGACACGGCGCCCTGCTGGCGATACGGCCGACGCCGGGCATGCAACACACCGCGCGATCGTGACGGAGCCGATGCTCGCGTCCGGCAGCCGAGCATCGCGCGGACTGGACGACGCGATTATCTACGAGTTACACGTCGGCGGTTTCACCCGCCATCCTTCGAGCGGTGTAGCGCATCCCGGAACGTTCGCCGGTTTAATCGAAAAAATTCCGTATCTGAAGCAGCTCGGCGTCACCCACGTCGAACTGCTGCCGGTCATGGCCTTCGATGAGCAGGACGTGCCGCAAGCCGCAGCCGTGCGCGGGCTTTGCAACTATTGGGGCTACAGCACGCACAGCTACTACAGCCCGCATCCCCGATACTGCATCGATACCAATCGCGCTCCGCAGGAATTCCGGGAGCTCACGGACGCGTTGCATGCCGCGGGCATCTTCGTGCTGCTCGATGTCGTTTTCAACCATACGGCGGAAGGCGATGCTTCAGGGCCGGTGATTAACTTCAAGGGCCTGGCGAACGACATCTTTTACCATCTCGACGGGGGCGACCGGCGCCGCTACCGCGATTACACGGGCTGCGGAAATACGGTCAATTGCAACCATCCTGTGGTAACCGCATTCATTGTGCATTGCCTCGAATACTGGGTGGAGGAGCTGGGCGTCGACGGATTCCGCTTCGATCTGGCAAGCGTATTCGCGCGCGACCAGCGAGGCGAACTGATGGCCGACCCGCCGATTCCCTGGGCTATCGAGTCTTCGCGAGTGCTTTCGCGCGTGCCGCTGATCGCCGAAGCATGGGATGCTGCCGGTCTTTATCACGTCGGCGCTTTCCCTGGCATGGCCTGGGCCGAGTGGAACGGCCGCTACCGGGATGTGATTCGCCAATTCGTGCGCGGCGATCGCGGCCTCGTCGGCAAAGTTGCCAGCTGCATCGCGGGAAGCTCGGACCTCTATGCGGACGACGGCAGGCTCCCCAGCAACAGCATCAATTTCGTCACTTGCCACGACGGCTTCACGCTAAACGATCTGGTGAGTTACGAGGTAAAGCACAACGAAGCCAACGGCGAAGAGAATCGCGACGGCAGCGATGCAAATATCTCGTGGAACTGCGGCACCGAAGGCGAGACCGACGACCCTGAAGTGCTCCGCTTTCGACGCCTCCAGGCGCGGAACCTGATTGCCATCCTGTTCTTGAGCCGGGGCGTACCGATGCTACTCGCCGGCGACGAGGTACTGCGCGGCCAGCGTGGCAACAATAACTGCTATTGCCAGGACAACGCACTTGGCTGGTTCGACTGGACACCGTCAGATGCCGGTATGGACATGTCCCGCTTCGTGCGTGAGTTGATTGCGTTGCGCAAACGGCACGCGAGTCTGCACCGTGCGCGCTTTTTCACCGGGCGTCCCGCAAACGGGCAGACGCACCCCGACGTGGCCTGGCACGGCGAGCGCCTGCATGAGCCCGCATGGCACGACCCGGAATCCTGTCTCCTCGCTTTCACGCTTGCCGGGCAAACTTCCGACGAGCCGCTGCTGCACGTGGTGTTCAACATGGACCAAGTCGCGCGCCTCGTCGCGCTTCCTGACTTCGACAAGCGGGGCTGGCGGCGCGTCGTCGATACGGCAGCGGTCCCACCGCACGACATCGTCCCGCTTGCCGAAGAGGTCAGGGCGGAAAGCAAAGCATGTCGTGTGCAAGCGCGCAGTGTGGTGGTTTTCGAAGAGAGGTGAACGGACCTGCCGAGCGACGTGACGGCATGAATGACCATCGCGACCCCAAGCAGGTTGCATTACTTCTCGGATGTATTGGTGAACTACATAGGCAAGGACAACGCCGTGAGGATCGTAGATGTCTCCGTTGACGAGCGGGCGGTCCATCGCTCTACCACTGTTGAACACGATCCGAATCTGCACGTGTACTGGCCCGACGCCCTGCCGGCGTTACCTCCTCAAGGACCGATGTAGCACAAGTAAATATCGCCGGATTCGACGATGGGAGCACGAACGCGTACTAGAAATCATGCGGCGTCGACCCGACCGAGCGCCGAACGCAATGACCGTACGGCCCTTCCATTAAGTTGCACCGTTTTTCGGGTACTTCATGTCCACCCAATCATCGAGGTCATGGAAGTGCGCTTCCAGGTCAATCGTTGCGTAGGGGCTCGTTATGCGCCGCCGTATTCTTCGAATCGCACTTTCGAGTGTCGCGCTCATAAGTTTGCCAGCGTGGGCGGACACACCTCCCATTGTAGATGCCAGCACTCGGTGGCAATTCGCTCTGACGCCCTATGTCTGGTTGCCCAGCGTCGACGGTTCGATGCGTTTCTCGTTGCCGGACAACGGCGAGGCCGATGCATCGACTGGCCCGTATAACTATTTCCAGAACATCCGTTTTTTTGCGATGCTGCAGGGCGAAGCGCGCAAGGGCGACTGGAGCATCTTCGCCGACGCAATTTACCTGAACTTCGGCAATCACTCCGCAACAGTACAGACAAAGGGCAGCGGTGCTCTCGAGCGTCAACTGGAAAGCAGCGGCGAAACCAGCTTCGAGGGCGTATTGATTCAGTTGGGTGGCGGCCACACCGTCGTACAGCTGTCGCGCGTCACACTCGATGCGATTGTGGGAATCCGCTATCTTGGCGTGCGCAGCTCGCTCGACGTGTCTCGCAACACCACTGCTGGAGGTGCCGGACCAGGTTTCACCCCGGAATTCCACGCGTCGCAAAGCGCGGATATCTATGACGGATTTATCGGCGTTCGCGGTCGAGTGTCGCTTACCGGCGATGGCCGCTGGTATGTTCCGTTCTATCTCGATGTAGGCACCGGTACATCGGACTTTACCTGGCAGGCTGCGTCCGGTATTGCGTATGCAATGAAGTGGGGCGACGTCACCCTGTCATATCGCTATCTCGCGTTCTACGGTTCGGGTGATCAACTTGTTCAAAGTCTGCGTTTCAAGGGCCCAGTCTTGAGCGCGACGTTTCGATTCTAGATTCGATCCGGATTGCACAGCTGGCTGGTTGCGGTCTGGAAACCGTTTTGTAGCGATCAACTCCGTCGAGCAGCAGGCGATCCTGGCGTGGCATAGCGTGCGTAATGGTTGGCAGGAGGAACGTCTGTGTCACTGCGATGTCACCCTAGCGCGCGACAACCACCGTGGTCTCGGATTCATACGTGATCCTCACGTGACTATGGCGCGCGAGAGACTGCATCACTTTGACGAGCTCGGGGCGGCTGACCCGGACCGAATGCGCCGTACCTTCCTTGTCCTCGATCGTCAGCAGGTTGAGCTTGTGATCGACGCCGGTGACTTCGGCCACGCCCTGGAAGACTCTGAGCGCCTGAAACTCCTCTTGTCCGGCACCCGGAGAATACTGGGTCAGCTTGACCGTGCGGTTCAGGCGCGTGAGCGGCACGCCCTTCGCGAGCGACAGTTCAGTGACATAGGGTTCCAGATAGCTCGCCGTGACCTTGTCGCCGATTTTGACGGCGCTGAGTGCGTCCCGGTGGTTTTTAGCGTTGAAACTCAGATCCTCGTGGCCCGGCACGGTCACGACGATGATTGCGTTTCGCTGGTCGATCAGGCTGACGGTGCCGCTCTCGCTGTCGACGGATGCGCCGCTTGGGACGGCTTGCGCAGCCGCCGACGGGACGGCGTCGTCCGCACCGCACTCGGGAATCCATGCGGCGGACAAGCCCAAAGCCGCAACAATGCAAATACAGCGGCGGGCAGCGGAAATGCGCGTTTTCGATCGGAATGGCATGGCAGTCACCTTGTGCGATCAGGTACTTGTTTGCGATGCGCGCGTCGCGCCCGGCCTGTTCATTACTGCCTTGGCCGGAGCGAGACCATCTTGTCCACGGCGCGCCTTGAACCGCCGCTGCACTTCGTTCTGCGCCGCAGGTGCTCATGTACGGATTTGCTCATAGCGGTGTGCCACAGACCGTTTCGCCACGGGCGTTCTTCGCGCACTCTGCAAACGCGTTCGCCGACAGCATCACGCACGCCAGCATTATCAGAGTCTTCATGGACATTCCCCCGTGACGGCTGCGGCGATAAATGCATTCTCGGCGTCAAACGAATCTTGTCCGGGGTGATGGCCAGCCTCGCAATTTGGCAGTGCCGTCTATCAGTGTAGGTCTTTCAGGGGCATTTCGTGCGGGCGAACATGTACCGCAGGGCTCACGGTAGACTGATCCTGAGCGTGAGTTCCATCGTGACGGGGAGTTTCATGCTCTCGAATGCGGCGGCCGACGTTGGCACTTACCGTTGATCAATCGTAGCGGTAGACTCCGTGCCGGGTCTTGCGCCCGAGACGCCCAGCAGCCACCAGTTCGCGAAGCAAAGGGCAGGCGAGATACTTCTGATCGCCAAGGTCCTTCGCGAGTACCTCTAACACGGCGAGGCAAACATCGAGGCCCACCAGGTCCGCCAATGCAAGCGGTCCAATGGGGTGATTGGCGCCAAGACGCATCCCCTCGTCAATTTCTTCCGCCGTTGCGACTCCCTCCGCCAGAACGAAAAATGCCTCGTTGATCATCGGCACCAGAATCCGGTTGACGACGAATCCTGGCGAGTTCTTGACCCCGATTGGCGATTTGTCGAGCCGGCGGGACAATTCGTGAATTGCGTCGACAGTTTCCGTGCTGGTCTGCACACCACGGATGATCTCGACGAGCGGCATCAGGGGCACCGGGTTGAAGAAGTGCATGCCGACGCAGCGGGAAGGATCGGCAAGATTCGATGCCAACGATGTTATGGAGATCGACGAGGTGTTCGTGGCGATAATCGCGTGTTGTTTTGCGACCGCTTCGATCTGCTTCAGGATCGCGCGTTTCAGCTCGACCTGTTCGGTTGCGGCCTCGATGACCAGATCCACCTCGGCGAGGCGCTGATAGTCGGTTGAAGTATCGATGCGCGCCAGCGTCGCGCTGGCCACCTCCGCGGCGATCGTATTCTTCGCTACAAGCCGCTCCAGACTCGACCGCAATGCCGCCATGCCTCGCGTGAGGGCAGTCTCGGTGACGTCGATCAGAACGATCTTGAGTCCGGCCGTTGCGGCGATCTGCGCGATACCACTGCCCATCGTTCCGGCGCCGACGACGCCGATCGTTTCAATGGTCATGTTCGATCTCCGATAGTCAAATAGTTCATGGCGACGCCTGGAGGTTTTCGAAGATAGCCGCGATACCCTGACCGCCGCCAATGCACATGGTCACCAGCGCGAAACGCCCGTGAACACGCTTCAGTTCGTGGAGAGCCTTGACGGTGATCAATGCGCCGGTTGCGCCGATCGGATGACCCAGTGAAATGCCGGACCCGTTGGGATTCACTTTGTCGGCGTCGAACTGGAGTTCCTGTGCGACGGCGCAGGCTTGTGCGGCGAATGCTTCGTTTGCTTCGATCACGTCGATATCGCGAATCTCCAGACCCGCGCGTTGGAGCGCGATGCGCGTGGCTGGCACGGGACCGATGCCCATATAGAGCGGATCCACGCCGGCATGAGCGTAGGACACCAGCCGGGCCAGCGGCTTGAGCCCGCGTTGTTCAGCAGCTCCTCGCTCCATCATCAGGACGGCGGCGGCAGCGTCATTGATACCGGATGCGTTACCCGCCGTTACGGTGCCACCGGTCTTCTGGAAAGCGGGTCGCATACCGGAAAGGTCGTCAAGGGAGACGTCCGGACGCACGTGCTCGTCCGTGTCGAACGACACTTCCTTCCCCTTGACCCGGCGCGTTACGGGAACAATCTGCTCCTTGAAGCGCCCTTCGGCGATCGCGCGCGCTGCACGGCGGTGCGATTCCACAGCCAATGCGTCCTGCTGTTCGCGCGTGATGCCATATTTCTGCGCAACGTTCTCTGCCGTGATCCCCATGGGAACAGCATGGAAGGGATCATTAAGCGCGCCGAGCATCATGTCGATCAGACGCGCATCGCCCATCCGCACGCCAAAGCGTGTGTCGGGAGTCATGTAGGGCGCACGGCTCATGTTTTCCGCGCCGCCACCGATGGCAACGTCGGCGTCACCCAGCAGAATTGCTTGCGCGGCAGAGATAATGGCCTGCAATCCGGAGCCGCACAGGCGGTTCACGGTCAGTGCCGGCGCCGTTTCGGAGACACCTCCGTTAATGGCGGCCACGCGTGCCATGTACATGTCTTTGGGTTCAGTTGCGATAACATTGCCAAAGACTACATGTCCTACCTGATCGCCGGCAACATTGGCCCGTGCCAGTACCTCTCGCACTACAAGCGCTGCAAGCTCGGTCGGCGGCACGTCTTTCAGGCTTCCGCCGAACTTTCCAATGGCGGTGCGCACACCGCTCACAATAACGACCTCTCTTTGCACGTTGCACTCCTTGAATTAGATGGCGCACGCAGGCATCGTTTTCGACGCCCCGGGTATCGAATCACATGTTCGGATAGTTCGGACCGCCGCCACCTTCAGGCGTGACCCACACGATGTTCTGCGTCGGGTCCTTGATATCGCACGTTTTGCAGTGCACGCAGTTCTGCGCGTTGATCACGAGGCGTTCGCTGCCGTCGTCGTTCTTGACGAACTCGTACACGGCCGCCGGGCAATAACGCGATTCCGGACCGGCATAGGTCTGCCAGTTCACATTCACCGGCACCGACGGATCTTTCAGCGTCAGGTGCGCCGGCTGGTTTTCCTCGTGATTCGTGTTCGAGATGAATACCGAGGACAACCGGTCGAACGTGAGCTTGCCATCCGGCTTCGGATACGTGATTGGCTTGCACTGCGATGCGGGCTTCAGCATTTCGTGATCCGAATGCTGGTGATGCAACGTCCACGGCACATTGCCGCCCAGCAGCTTCTGCTCGATGCCGACCATCAGCGTGCCGAGGTACAGGCCCTTGCTCATCCACTGCTTGAAGTTGCGCGCGCGATGCAGTTCGGTGTGCAGCCACGAGGTCTTGAAGCTCTCCGGATATGCCGTCAGTTCATCGTTCTGACGCCCAGCCTGCACGGCGTCGAACGCCGCTTCAGCGGCCAGCATGCCGGTCTTGATCGCCGCATGCGAACCCTTGATCCGCGATGCGTTCAGGAAGCCCGCATCGTCGCCGACCAGCGCGCCACCCGGAAACACCAGTTTCGGCAGCGACATTAGGCCGCCGGCGGTAATCGCCCGCGCGCCGTACGACACACGCTTGCCACCTTCGAGCACCGCGCGAATCGCCGGATGCGTCTTGTAGCGCTGGAATTCCTCGAACGGCGAGAGATACGGGTTTGTGTAGCCGAGACCCACGACGAAACCCACCACCACCTGGTTGTTGTCCATGTGATAGAGGAACGAGCCACCGTAGGTGTCGTTTTCCAGCGGCCAGCCGGCGGTGTGCATCACCAGACCCGGCTTGTGTTTCGAAGGGTCGATTTCCCACAGTTCCTTGATGCCGATCCCGTAGACCTGCGGATCGGCGCCTTCGCGCAGCTTGAATTTGTCGTTCAGCTGGCGGCCGAGGTGCCCACGCGCACCTTCGCAGAACAGCGTGTATTTCGCGTGCAGTTCCATGCCGAGCTGGAAGTTCTCGGTCGGCTCGCCGTCCTTGCCGATACCGAGATTGCCGGTCGCGACGCCTTTAACCGAACCGTCATCGTTGTAGAGGATTTCAGCAGCAGGAAAGCCCGGGAAAATCTCGACACCCAGCGCCTCAGCCTGCTGACCGAGCCAGCGCGTGACATTCGCGAGGCTGATCACATAGTTGCCGTGATTCTTGAAATTGTCCGGCAGCGCCCAGGTCGGCACGCTTTTCGAACCGGTTTCCGTCAGGAACAGGAACCGGTCTTCGGTCACTTCAACGTCTAAAGGCGCGCCTTTTTCCTTCCAGTCAGGGACCAGCTCGTTCAAAGCGCGCGGATCCATCACCGCGCCCGACAGGATATGCGCCCCGATCTCCGAGCCTTTTTCCAGTACGCACACGCCAAGCTCGACGCCTTTTTCCGCCGCCAACTGCTTCAGGCGGATCGCCGCGGACAGGCCAGCCGGGCCGCCGCCGACGATCACGACGTCGTATTCCATCGACTCGCGTGGACCGTATTGCTCAATGAGACTTGCGTCTATCACGATGCGATGCCTTTTCTTTAGAACTGGTCTTCACTCAGCGCCAACATGCCTTCGTTGTTCTTCGCGCTGACGATGGATGCCTCAAGCGCGACGGCTTGCGACAGGATGTGATCGGCAAAGAAGTGAGCGGTTGCGATCTTCGAGTCGTAGAACGGCTTATCCTCAGCGTGCTTCTCAGCAGCCACCAACAGGGCGCGCGCAAATTGCCAGCCTGCGAGGACGATGCCAGCCAGCTTCAGATAGGGCACGCCGCCAGCAAACACTGCGTTCGGATCGCTCTTGGCGTTGGCTAGCATGAATTCCACTACGCTCGCGAGAGCTTGGCGGCCGGTCGTGAGCCGCTTGTGCAGCGACCGGAATGCAGGGTTGGACGAGAACGCCGCGCAGTCTTGCAGTTCGCCCAGCGTCCGATCAATCTGGGCGAGGATTGCTTTCGCCACCGCGCCGCCGTCACGCAAGGTTTTGCGTCCGATCAGATCGTTCGCCTGAATCGCCGTGGTGCCTTCGTAGATCGTCAGGATGCGGGCGTCGCGATAGTACTGTGCAGCACCAGTCTCTTCAATGAAGCCCATGCCGCCGTGGACCTGCACGCCCAGGCTCGCCACTTCGATTGAGATTTCCGTGCTCCAGCCCTTCACGACCGGCACGAGATATTCATAGATGGCCTGATGCTCTGCCTGCACGGCTTCGTCCGCGTGGCGATGCGCGATGTCGCTATGCGTGGCTGCAACATAGGCGAGCGCGCGGGCGCCCTCGGTTAGCGCGCGCATCGTCAACAGCATGCGGCGCACGTCCGGGTGCTGAATGATCGCCACAGACTGCTTGGCGGAGCCATCAACCGGCCGGCTTTGTACGCGATCCTTCGCGTAGGCTACGGCCTTCTGATACGCGCCTTCAGCAACGGCGATACCTTGCACGCCTACGCCAAAGCGAGCCGCATTCATCATGATGAACATGTATTCGAGGCCGCGATTCTCCTCGCCGATCAGTTGCCCGATTGCGCCGCCATGATCGCCGAACTGTAAAACCGCGGTCGGGCTTGCCTTGATACCGAGCTTGTGTTCGATCGACACGCAATGCACGTCATTGCGATCGCCCAACGAGCCGTCTTCGTTGACGAGAAACTTGGGTACGGCAAAGAGTGAGATTCCCTTGACGCCCTCAGGCGCATTGGGCGTACGAGCCAGCACGAGATGGACGATGTTTTTCGCCATGTCATGGTCGCCCCACGTGATGAAGATCTTTGTGCCAAACACGCGATACGTTCCGTCGCCTTGAAGCTCGGCGCGCGTGCGTACCAATGCCAGATCCGAGCCGGCTTGGGGTTCGGTCAGATTCATCGTTCCGGTCCATTCGCCAGAGATCAGCTTCGGCACGTAGGCTTGCTTCTGCGCCTCAGTGCCGGCTGTCAAGAGCGCCTCGATCGCGCCGTCGGTGAGCAGGGGGCACAGCGCAAGCGACAGGTTGGCGGCATTCAGCATCTCGATGCACGGTGCCGCAAGCAGTTTAGGCAAGCCTTGGCCACCATATTCGACGGGATGCACGACACCTTGCCAGCCTCCTTCGGCAAACTGGCGGAACGCTTCCTTGAAGCCCGGCGTGGTGTAGACCTCGCCGTCGCGCCAGGTACTCGGATTTTTGTCGCCTTCGATATTCAACGGCGCGATCACGTCCGCGCTAAACTTCGCCGCTTCGTCGAGCACCGCCTGCGCAGTGTCGGCAGTGGCGTCTTCGAAGCCCGGGAGCGTCGATACGCGATCGAGATGGGCAAGTTCATTGATGACAAACAGCATGTCCTTGACGGGCGCCGTATAGCTCATGATGGATTTCCAGAAATGCAATCTAAGAGGGGACGCGGGCAGGGCAGACGAAGTGGCCCGGCGCGGTAACAGTGAGCCGATCGTAGTCCCGATTGGGCGCGAATCGACTACCTAAATCGGCCCATCTATTGACAAAGTTGGCCACGTCTTGCGAAACGGGCAGAGCGCCGATGGGCGTTTACCCCATTGCGCGGGGCGAGCAAGTCCGGTTGCGGTTCAACGGTTCCGGCAGACGGGCAGGGTCGCGCTCAGGGTTGCCGGCGGTACTCGCCAGGCGTGCTGCCAGTCCAGTGGCGAAAGGCCCGATGAAATGCGGTCGGATCGTCAAAGCCGACATCGCCCGCGATCGCTGCAATCGGGTCATTGGTGCCGGTGAGTCGCTGGATAGCGATATCACGCCGCAACTCGTCCTTCAGCGTCTGGAATGCGGTTTCCTCTGCGGCGAGGCGCCGGCACAAGGTGCGCACCGACCAGTGAAAACTCCGTGCGGCGTCTTCGACGGTCGGCACATCCGGCAAACTGGCTGCGAGGTATTGTCGGATGCGGTGGCTCGTGAGCTGCTCGCTGAAGGAAACAAAAATCCAGTCTTCCGGAGCCCGTGCGAGAAATTTGCGCAAATTCGTCTTGCGCTGGCGGATGGGCATGTCGAAATACGCGGCGCTGAAGCGCATCAGCGTTTGCTGGCAGTCGAAATGGACAGGTCCGGGGAACAGGTACAGATGATCCACCGTGTGCGGCGGACAGGAAAACGCGAACTCGACTTGCAGCAGGGGGATTTTCTGACCGATCAGCCATGATGCCACGCCGTGTGCGAGCTTTAACATGAGCTGCTGCCCGAGCATGCTGACGGTCGACGATGGATCAGGGTGAAGGGCAACGCACGCTATCAGGCCGTCTCTGCGCGATTCGAACCTGAAGTCATCGAGGACAATGTGAAAGAACTGCCCGAACCGATGCATGGCAATTTCCAGGTTGGGCGCATCGAGCAGGCTCAGGCAAAGAAACTTCAGGGTGCCGCTGCGCATTGGACGGGCGAAGATGCCCGGCATTTCATCGTCGAATTCAATGGCGAGGGCACGGTATAAAGTCGAAAACTGTTCCTCCGTGACTCGCGCGCCCGGTTCGATCAGCAGCGCCGGCGAGATGCTGGCTTCGTCCAGGTATTTGCCGACCAGACCCGGCCGTGCACCCGCGGCGGCGAGGAAACCGTTGACAAGTGAGATCGGGACGGTGGCGCTGGGTGAATGCATGGGCGTTGACGGGACTCGTTAATGTCGGTTCACCACGTCAGTTATTGTACGGCACCGTTCAGACCAGGTAACAGCCCCACCTATATCTACAGGTCAAAGTCAGTGATGGTCGAGAGGGCCGGAGGGGGTATGCCAGTCCATCCAGTCGAAGTGTCTGGAGCTTTCAGCCCAGGCCCAAGTTGCTTTTGGCATGCGTGTGGCCGGCGTTTCCGCTTGTAGTGCGTTGCTTTCGTGTTCTGTTTTTGCAACGGGGTGGAGACCCGTCGCACTTGAGGTTGCCTTCACTTCGTCCGGCGCGAGATTAGATACGGTTGATTTGCGGTGCATGATAAATAGGAAGGTGAATGATTGAATAGAATCGACCGGGCGGTGGCGCCAGCGTCAGGCCGCAAGTAGGCCGCAAGTAGCGAGAGCAATATCGCCCTGTGCCCGGGGAAGGGTTTCGAAGCATCGCGAAAGTCCACGGAATGGATTCGATTCCGTGGAGCAAATGCGCGCGCACGAGTGGCAGGGAATCGGCATGCCGGGGCCGCGCTGCCCGGAGCAAGCCCTATGCCGTGCGAGCTTTCACATAGCGCCCGGGCGCCGGCTCGATCGGCTTATGATGGGCGCTTCCCGGTTTCGTGCGCGCCTTGACCGAATCTCCAGCGTACGGCTTCAGCCACTCAATCCAGTGGGTCCACCAACTACCCGGCCGTGTTTCGGCTGACGCCAGCCACGCATCCGGATCGCTGCTCAAATCGCCACTGGCCCTGAAACTTCGCTTGTTCTTCGACGCAGGATTGACGACCCCGGCTATGTGGCCGCTCGCGCCGAGAACGAATTGAGTCGGGCCGCCAACCAGTTGTGTGGATCGATAAGCCGACCGCCACGGCACGATATGATCTTCCTCGGTTGCCAGTACGTAGGTCGGGGTGTCGATGCGTCCCAGGTCGACTGGCATGCCGCATACCGTCAACCGCCCTGGTTTGCACAGGTTGTTCTCCAGGTACATGTTGCGCAAATACCAGGTGTACATGGGCCCCGGCAGATTCGTGCTATCGGCGTTCCAGTACAGCAGGTCGAATGGCGGCGGCGACTTGCCCTTCAGGTAGTTGTCGATCACATATGGCCAGATCAGATCGTTTGCTCGCAACGTCTGGAACGTGAACCCAAGTTCCTTGCCTGAGTAGATGCCGCCTCGACCGATTGCACTCTCGCGCTGAACGACGCCTGCTTCGTCAATGAAGACGCCCAGCTCGCCAGGTTCTTCGAAATCCAGCATCGTGGTGAGCAACGTGATGCTAGCCATATTGTCGTCGCCCCGTGCCCGGGAAATCGCCGCGGCAGACGACAGAATCGTGCCTCCCACGCACCAGCCTACCGCGTTGACCTGATCGGCACGGGTGATCGCCAGCGCTACGTTGATTGCCGTCAATGCACCCTGTTCGACGTAGTCGTCCCATGTCGTCTGCGCCATCGCGGCATCCGGGTTGCGCCACGACACCATGAACACGGTCATCCCCTGTTCGCAGCCAAAGCGCACAAAGGAATTGTCAGGCTGCAGATCGAGAATGTAATACCTGTTGATGCAGGGCGGCACGATTACCAGTGGGCGTTTGGCTACCCTGTCGGTGAGCGGGGCATACTGGATCAACTGGAATAGATCGTTTTCGAACACGACCGCGCCTTGGGACGCTGCCACGTTGTGCCCGACCTCGTAAGCGGTCTCATCCGTGATCGAGATGTTGCCGCGCTGCAGATCACCAAGCAGGTTCGTGAAGCCGTCACGCAAGCTGTCACCGCTGGATTCGAACGCAAGCCTGAGCGCCTCGGGATTGGTTGCGGCGAAATTGGCTGGGCTCAGCAAGTCGATGAACTGCCGCGTGAAGAATTCGAGCTTCCGTTTGTCCTTTTCACTTAGGACAACCGCATCGACGACGTCTTCAAGCAACCGCGCGTTGAGCAGGTAGTTCTGCTTGAGCAGGCTGTACCAGGCATTCTTGCGCCAGTCTTCGGCGAGAAAGCGGCGGTCACTGCGCTGCGGCGCAATCACGGGCTCGGTTTCCGCGCCCATCGTGCTGGCTAGCGTGCGGGTCCATACCGACGCCAGCTGCGGCCAGTACGCCGAGTGAGCCTCGAGAAGCGCCGCGGAAACGGCTAGTGCTTCCGGGGGTTCCGCTCTGGTGTGCGTGTAGTATTGCGGAGCGCCATTCGCCTCCAGACCGGTCATTGCGCGCCAGAACCGCTGCCCGGACTTGAGGAATCCCTGTACATATTCAGTGGGTACGTTTAACGACATGATCACACCGCTTCGCTTGATTGACTCATGATTGCAGACGGTTCGGCACTGGCCGCGCTTTCAACCAGGCGCCGCGCACGGGACGTGGCCAGGACGGTTGCTTCGCCGTCGATCACCACCTTTCCGCCAACCGTACAGACGGTCGACATCACGACACGGCCCTTTTCCGGCTGCAGTTCTTTCACAGCGACCGTTGCATGCACCGTATCGCCGGGCCGGACTGGTGCCTTGAAACGCAGGTTCTGCCCGAGGTACACCGTACCGGGGCCCGGAAGGTGTCCGGCGAGGGTCGCGGAAATCACACTTGCGGTCAGCATCCCATGCGCAATGCGCCCTTTGAACGGCGTGGTCCGCGCGAATTCCTCGTTAATGTGTACGGCGTTGTTGTCGCCCGATGCGGCCGCGAAGAACAGGATATCCGTCTCCGTTATGGTCTTCGCAAAGGTGGCGCTCATGCCTGTTTCCAGGTCTTCAATGTCGTAACCGCCGATTTCGTTCATCTGTTGCTCAACTGGTTGTTATTGAATGGACTGACCCTGTACGCTTCCGAAGTGTCGTCGCCTCACAGCGTCAATTTCACGCGGGCCCTGGAATGCGGCAAAGTGAAATTCTGCCGCCGCGCGCGGTACCTGGATGTTTGTCACCTTCAAGATTCAACGGCGCAATCACGAGAAAAGCGATCGAAGAGGGGACACGGGTTGGGCAGAGTTAATGGCCCGGCGCGCTAACCGTTGAGCCGATCTTAGTCCCGATTGGACGCGAACCGACTACCTAAAGCGGCCCATCTATTGACAAAGTCGGCCATGACTTGCGAAGGAGGTGGTTCGCCGATGCGTGTTTGCCCCACTTCAGGGGCAGCGGGTCCGGTTGCCTCAACGGCGTCGATTCGTACCGGTAACTCACCTGGCGGTTCCGACTTATCCCACTTGTACAGGCCGTCGATGACCACACCGCGCTGTTTCCTTGGAACATGCCATGCGAACTGCAATCACTCACCGGCCTCAAGTCACAACTCTGACCGGAGTCCTTAATTGGCCGCACAAAAACAGCGTAACCCGCCGAAAGGTCGACGCATTTGCATCGGAGTACGATCGAGCGCTGCGGTTTTTTCCCATCCATTGACCTCGTCCATACCCGCAAACGAACAGCGTATAACGCGAAAGCTTTCCCGAACCGTTTCTTCGATGCGACGCCCGCTCGGACGGAGCGTCGTGCGGCCGTATGCAATACTTACTCAGCTTCGGACGCCGGTTTGGCCTTCTTTTCAGTCTGGGTGTCCGCGTCCTGGGGAGCGGTTTTTTTGGCCTCGCGAGCCTTTTGTTGGGCCTTGCGCTGGGTGTCCTGCATCTGCTTAGTCGCTGCAGCGCCGGTTTGGGCGAATGCCACAGGCGCCGACAGGAATGAAAGTACCACGCAGAAAACGGATGCAAAAACGGGTCCGCGGCGTCCGTTCATATTGATCTCCAGAAGTCGACCGAGTGTCGATATACAGGCAGAGCCGGTAACGCGTGCGTTCACAGATGCTGGTAGCCGGTGACCACCCAATTACGCCATTATCCCTGCGGTACGGCCATCACTGGCCGCCAGTGGGCAATGGAGCGAGGGTCCACCGCGTGAACTGCGCCATGACATATGCACAGACTGTAGACCCTGCGCTGAGTGAGCGCTACATGCAACCCGTAACGGATCAACCCGACAAAGATAATGGGTTTGCCTTCGCGGCCTCGCGAACAATTGATTGCCTGCTTGCTGTCGTTAGAACCGATTGCGCTGGCTGGGATCGAATTGCGGATCAGGTGATCTCTGCGTCTGTCGCAGGACTCCTTGATCGTCGAAGTAAAAGTTGTATATCAGATGCTCAATGTTGTTCTCCATGTACCGGTAGGACCACACTTCTCTGTTCACCCGCTTGAAGTAGGAGGTTTCGAAAGGGCGGCCAAAGTTGACCAGCACGTCGTCCCGGGTCCACTTTCCCACCTCCGCGCGATAGAACTCTTTGTCTTGAAGTACTTGCCGAACACCAAGTACTTTGCCGGAAGCGTCGATGTCGGCTGCCGTTGTCGTCGTTCCCATGGGCTGGGTCGGCCACATCAGCCGCTTGCCACCGTTTGGTAGATCGTACGTTTCCTTGGGCGGACCCAAGCGGGCAATAAGTACAGACTGGTCTGCACCAGCTTCCACCTGCCGATGCGGCTCAGTACAACCCGCGAGCATCAACGCCGCAATACCAACGATCTGGAGTGCAAGTCGGTTAAGCATGGAAGTGCTCCACTATCGGTAATCGCGCCTGGCAGTCTCGTTCTTATGGAGCATTGCACTGCGGCTTGATGAACGAGGTCCAGGCGTGCGCTGCTGTCGGACGTATTCGTTACGCCTGAAACGACGAAGCGGCAATAACCGTCTTGACTAGCAAGTTGTCAACGGCACGAGAGGTTTTTTCGTGCAATCTTCGTCACCCAACATACAACTATCGACTGCACCAGCACACAGCTCTGTATTGGGCCCCACTGCTTCGAACCCGTGCAACCTTCCACCCAAATGTACATGACCGTCACTCGTCCTGACTGGCGACAGCAGTCCGTTGCCGTCCACCTTGAAGGTGAAACCGCGCCAGATGACGCGCGTCGACAGGAAACTCGCCACGAAGATCGAAAACGACACGATGTCCCAGAACGGCAATAGCCACAGATCGCGACGTGCTTGCCGCAACGCCCGATCCACCTGGATTTTCAGCGCGAGTCGCGCGAGGAGCGCTAGCGCAGCAAGCGGCCAAGCCCATGCTGCGCCGCCGGAAACGAACACAGCCAGCAGAGCGAAGGCGAATGGATGTATCAACGCCGAGCCTAGATGGCCGATCGGATCGATCGTCCGGATGGTCCGACTCCAGCGCAATTCGTGCGCAATCAACTCTGCGGCGCTGGCCTCGACGCAGGCGTGCGACACTGTGAACGGCGGAATCACGACCTTCTCGCCGATCATGCGCACCGCCTCGCCAATCGCATGGTCCTCCGCCAGGTGATGCACGAACTGGGTAAAGCCGCCGATCTTCTCGAGCGTTTCGCGCCGCATCGCAATGGTCTGCCCAAAACACGGACGTGCCATGCCGAGCGCAAGCCCTGTTACGACGCTGGGCAGGAACTGGTAATTGGTCGCCTTGGCCGACAGGCGCGGCCAAAAACCAGGATCGGGCTGTCCGCGATAGACGCAGGTGACAAGCCCTACACCGGGCTTCTGCAGTTCGCCGATCACATTGCGCAGATAGCCCGCGTCCACGCTCACGTCGCTGTCCGCGAACACCAGCACATCATGCTGCGCCTCGGGCAGCATGTTGAGAATGTTGCTCATCTTGCGGTTGGGACCATAAAGGCGCGCATCAGCAACTACCGTGATGTGTGCTTTTGGGTGCAGCAGACGCAGTTGTTCGACCACGTGCAACGCCGGATCTCCCGCGTCGTGTACCCCGAACAGGAATTGCACCGGGCCTGGATAGTCCTGCTGGCAGAAGGTCGATAGGTTGCTGAGCAAGGTCCACTCGTCGCCGTGCAGTGGTTTGAGGATCGTGACAGGCGGAAAGCTGGTGGGCTGCGTCGTCGTACGGGCAAAGAAACGCCCGATCAAAGCGCCGGCCAGTAGCGTGTACACGATCCCCAGCGCGGCGCCGATGCCACATAGAAGCGCAAATCCGATGAGAAACGAATGTGCCACAAGTAGTAGGCCTTCGAAGGCGATCAGACTCATTTGTTAATCTGGTCAGTTAACACTAGCGCCATCATCTGGCGCTCGCGGCGAGGCGAGTGAACTGTATTGCAGATGATTTCAGTCAGTACACAACACACCGTGAACGCCTGGACGCCACGCCCTGTTACGAAGAATATCGGAGTTCCCCGGGGGTTCCAACCCGCGCTGCATTTCGAGCCTGTCATCTCGAGCATTTGGATATCAGGCACCATGCACGCGGGAGGCCTCTGAAAATCGATGTGGTTGGGGATATCCTTGGCACAAGCGAAAGCGCGTCTTCGTCAGCAAGGAGTAAGCGATTTGCGATCTGATTCACCTTCGCGTGATCGCCCAATTTCGTTTGCCTGGAATTCCAAATCGAACGTCAGATACCAAAATTAACTACTTCAATGTCTATAGTGACAAGCCACACACTGCGGGCATTTACTGCAACACGAATGGCTCTGACTAGCCGCTTCCTTCCTCATTGCCTATCCTGCGGCGGCAGCACTTCCTATCCGTTAGTCTTTAGAAGCATAGAAGTTTTGTCGCGCTTTACCGAAATTTGTTGTTAGTCGTTTTTGTGCGCTGGCTAGCAGGAAACCTGGCATGAGCCTCACGCTCTCATGAAACTGATTTCGCTTATCGTCGAGGTCGTATTCCACGACGCTAGTTGGGTAACTCACCAAGGGCATACTGTTGTGAAGGTTGGTGGCACTGCGACCGTGGCTACGTTGTCGGCATTGCTGCTGATACTCGCTCGCACTACGTCCAGCAACTCGCGTATCTTCGCGCGGGGACGGGACACTCCGGTCACACGCGGCCACACCTATGCGTTTGTTCGACGCCTTATTGGTGAGAGTGTGGCTCAGGATTCTGCTGAGGGAGTGGAACATTCATCCCGGGCGACTCTGGACGTGGCTGCGGGGCCGTGGTCCTGTCTTCCCCGGAGCCGGAAGCAGAGGCTGGCGCCATCGCCGCAGGCGGGGTCGGCGCTACGGCAGCGCTAACAAGGAATCCAGCCGATGTAAGGAAGATTGCCGCTAATAACAAAAATTCCATGGTATTTGCCTCGCCAGTGTTAGTGACCCGTGCCGATGCGCGGGCCGGCATCCGCGCAACGCACTTGGTCATCTACACTCTCCTGCGACATGGCAGGTGCCAGCAATTACGCGGTACCGGTAACCTACCTCCGCCCCTTGCCGTTCAAATGACGTATGTCAAATTGTGCGTTCGACGAGACGCCCCGAGACAAAAAAGCACTGAGCGTGCAATCCGGTAGCCAGTTCGACCGGACGATCGTTGTGCCGCAGAGGCTTCCGAGCCGAGTGCGGGTCTGGCCGTAGAAAGCCGACCTGGATTCCCGACCGCGACCGCGACACGCTTCTTGTCACTTTAAGCGTGAGTCGGTCCGGGCAGTTGAGCCGACCCGTTCGATGTTCTTCCTGATGCCGGGCGGCCCATCATTCCGAGAAAGGTAGACCGGCGCCTCATGCCTTGCGTGCACGAAGATATCTGAAGAACTCTACGCCTTCCTGCAGGCGCCGTTTCATCATCTCCCAACTCACCAGCATCTCGCGGACGATTTCCCAGATCTTTGTTGGTCTGAAATAAAAGCGTTTATAGAACTCCTCAACGCCAACGTAGATCTCTTCGCGCGACAAATGCGGATAGCCAATCGTGGAAGCCTGGGTGCCTGCCGAATTGACGAGGGCGATGACCTTCCCTTCATTCAACCATCCGTTCTCCACCGCTTGCTTATGAAGGACGGTTCCCGGATAGGGCGCGGCGAGTGACACCTGAATCGTGTGGGGATTGATCTCTTTCGCGTATTTGATCGTCTTCTCGATCGTTTCGTGCGTCTCGCCGGGAAGCCCAAGAATGAACGTGCCGTGGATCTTGATGCCGAGCTTGCGGCAATCGTCGCTGAACTGGCGGGCCATATCGGTCCGCAGGCCCTTTTTGACGTTCACGAGAATCTGATCGTCGCCGGATTCGTACCCGACGAGCAAGAGCCGCAGCCCATTCTCTTTCATCACTTTGAGGGTTGAATAGGGCACGTTCGCCTTGGCGTTGCACGACCACGTCACGCCTAACTTGCCGAGACCACGAGCGATCTCTTCGGCTCTCGGTCGGAGATCCGTAAAGGTATCGTCATCGAACATGATCTCCTTGATTTCGGGCATGTTGTCCCTGATCCATTTCACTTCTTCGAGGACGTTCTCGACCGAGCGCGTGCGGTAGCGATGACCCCCAACCGTATGCGGCCAGAGGCAAAAGGTGCATCTGGATTTGCAGCCTCGCCCCGTGTAGAGCGACAGATACGGATGCTTGAGATAGCCGCTGAAGTAATTCTCCGGCGTTAGGTCGCGCTTATAGATCGGTGAGACGAACGGTAACTGGTCCATGTCTTCGAGAATCGGTCGGGCGTCGTTGTGCATGATCCCGCCATCCGGCAGACGATAGCTCAGTCCGAGAATCGATTTGAACGGGAGGCCCTGTGCGATCTCGCGACAAGTGAAGTCGAATTCTTCGCGGCACACGAAGTCGAGTGCGTCGCTCGCAGTCAGCGAGCCGTGAGGATCGACAGCGACTTTTGCACCGATCATCCCGATCAGGATCCGGGGCTTGCGCCGCTTCAGGTGCTCTGCAAATTGAACATCACTCTGGAACGATGGAGAGCTTGTGTGAATGATTACCAGTTCGTATTTCTGAGCAATGTCGAGTGTCGTATCCAGCGACAGGTCATCTGCGGGAGCATCCACGACGCGGCTATCTTCAATCAGCGCAGCGGGCTGGACGAGCCACGTTGGATACCAGAATGATCGAATCTCGCGCTTCGTTTGGAAGCGTGAGCCCGCTCCGCCATCGAAGCCTTCAAATGAAGGTGCCTGCAGAAACAGCGTTTTCATGAATACCCTCGAAGAGAATAGTCCGCGTGGCCGGGATTAGTCACCCACTTGGACTCGCCAGGCATCGGCGATGTTCGCGAAGTGTTTCGAAGCCTTCAAAAAGATAACAATGATTAGGTAGTTGCTTTGGAAGTCGTCATCTCCTGTGCGCCCACGGAAGCGGGCGTGCAGGGATTCGCCGCATCATCACATTTTCAGAGCCGCACAACAGTTGACGTGAAGTGGTGAGGCAGCGGCTATCGCTGGGGAGCACGAGGCGAATCAAGAATACTACGACTTGGCGCCTCGGCATGACGAAAAATCGATCTTTTAACCTGTCGATAGTTACAGTGCGATTACGTTGAAGGTGGAAGGTCGCATAAACCCGGTGTCGATGCTCAGCTAGCGAAACGCACACTTACAAGGCCACGCCCGCGGCGATCTTACGCCGTGTTTACCGTCATTAGCGATTCATCCTGTACTAGACTATTTCTGCGCCGCCCGAGACATCACCTCGGACATCAAGCGGTGTCCGGTGCTGCGTGCAGCACCGGGCCGTCGTCGAATCCCCTACGGACCGGCCAGCGGCAATAGCGGCACGGATCTGCGCGATCACAGCGCTTGCTGCTCCAGAGCGGGAGACGAACCATGACGCAAGAGCGAGTCAATACAGACGGTGTTCCTGTTGGCAACGGCGAGCGCATCAGCCCGGTCGAATTTTTACTGATGGCAGGCTTTCTTACGTATCGGGCTCCGCTGGCGCCGATCGCTGCCCGAGTTGCGGCCCGACGCGTTCTCGATGCCATACTCGGTGCTGCGGCAGCTCACGGTTTTGCAGATTCGGACGCTCTCGAGACGATGATGGCGTGCGCTGAAAAGTCTTCGCGCATGCGGAGCCTTGCGGAGCAGGCCACCGCCGCAGTCGGGGATACGGTCGCTTACCTGCACGTGATTCGCTGTGCCGGCGTAACGCTGGAGGTGGACCCGTAAACGCACGCTTCGACAAACGTCCACGCGTCAAGGCGTTTCTTCCTTTTGGGGGCTTGCCGTTCGTACGTCTCGCCGCGCACCGCGAGCAGCAACGCGTATGCAGCAGACCAGAAGTATGGAAGCAGAATCATCGAAGTCGCTGGATAGATCAGCGACAGCTAGGTTCGCCAAGTTTCATCTTGATGCGGTTCGCATAGGTGGGGCGATCTCTTAACCTTTCCAACAGACCGAAGGCCATCCCGCGAGTGACGGTTTCAGGAAGCTGGTCCAGAGTCGGCTCGATGGGGATGTCGAGCGCGTATCGGGTATTTGCCTGCACTGCGGGACTGGTGTTGTACGTGTCCGGCCAGATAGTCGGTGACGAGGCGCCGGACGGTATATGCACCAACACCATGTTTGGTGTCCGATGCGGCCGCGTGCGCTCTGGCACGACGTCGGTCGAGGGCGGGATCTTCGCCAGTGTCACGGATATTTCATTTTGCGTTCCGCTCGACGACCGCTGCGGCGATCTGCGTATTTCGATGTATATCTGCGGTGGCAGCCTCAATTCGGTTTAACAATCTTTAAACGATTTATTTTGAGACTGTTTCTATACTGACTCGCAAATTGTCAAATCGCCGTAACCTCAATGCGGGACGAGGCCTGAAAAGACAACGGCAAACGGGGCCAATTACCGTGCGAGCGAGACCAGCCGACCCGAACTACGATCCTTGCGGTCGATACCAATAAATAGCATCGCATAGCCGGACCGGATAGCGGCTTAATCGCATCCGGAAAACAGCGGCCGTTTTTCGATTATGATGAACTGCCCCCTTCGATACCCGGCGCGATAAAGCCAATCACGCGTCCCAATATCGAGACTGCGGCGGCAGGACCGGACCGGACAGGGCGTAAGGCAAAGGACCACTAGTCGAAAAATGTGCAGCCGAAGATGAAATTGGAAGCCGGATCGTCGGTGCTTTACGCCGTCATCCCGGTCATCTGCCGGCTAGCCGGCCACCAGTTACGAAGGATGTCGCGTTGCGGGGTGTTATGAGAATTGCTGTCCTGGATGACGATTCGGCTCAGGCCGACCTGGTTTGCCAAACGCTGTCGGCGGCGGGCCATATCTGTCACGCATACGGTGCGGGCCGCGAACTGGTGCGGCAGTTGCGGCGCCAGACGTTCGATCTGCTGGTGCTCGACTGGAACGTGCCCGACATGTCGGGCGAAGAGGTGCTGCGCTGGGTGCGCGAAAGCCTCTCCGAGCGCCTGCCGGTGCTGTTCATGACGAGCCGCGGCCGCGAAACCGACATCACGTCGATTCTCAACACGGGCGCGGACGACTATGTCGTCAAACCGGTGTCCGCCGCGGTCTTGCTGGCGCGCGTCGGCTCACTCCTGCGCCGCGCTTACCACCTCAAGCCGCCCGCGGCGAAGGAAGTCTTCGGCGAATTCGAATTCGATCTGGGCGCCAAGCATGTGGTGGTGCGCGGCACGGCAGTGGCCGTCACGCAGAAGGAATTCGAGCTTGCGCTCCTGCTGTTCCAGCATCTGAGCCGGCCGCTGTCGCGCGCGCACATTCTCGATGTGATCTGGAAGCAGGCAACCGACATTCCGTCGCGCACCATGGACACCCACGTGTCGATGCTGCGCAGCAAGCTCGGTCTGCGCCCGGAGCACGGCTATCGTCTGACGCCGATTTACGGTTATGGCTACCGGCTCGAACGGGTCGATTCCGCCACGCCGCCGGCAGCAGCCGACGAACGCCCCGAAGCGGGGGAGGCGTGACGTTTTCCGTCGATGGAGCAGCGCGCGGCAGCGCGGTTTCGCCGGGCCGCCGCAGCGGTGCATGGCTCGCGGCAGCCGGCCTGCTCGCGATGTCCTGTTTCGCGCCGGTGTCGGCGTCCGCGCAATCGCCGCGCGCACCGAAGCGTGCAAAAGCCGCTGCGCCGGAATACGTCTCGTATCTGACCCACGAAGGCGACACGCTGTACGACATCGCCGGCCGCTATATGCGCGATCCGAATGATTGGGCCGTGCTGAGCCGCCTGAATCATGTGCCCGCGCCACGCCGCATGCCGGCGGGCATCGCTTTGCTTCTGCCCGCCGGCAAGCTCAAACAGGAACAGGAGTCGGCCCGCGTGATCGCGACCAGCGGACCGGCCGAGCACGCGTTCGGCAAGAACCCCTACGTGCCGCTCGCGGAAGGCACGACCCTCGGCGAAGGCGACCGCGTCCGCACCGGGGACAACGGCTTTGTGACGCTGGAGTTGCCGGACGGCTCGCACGTCACGGTGGGGCAGAACGGCCTGCTGGATATCGGCACGCTGCGGCGCACCACACTGACCGGCGCCGGCGATCGCATGCTTGAACTGCGCAGCGGCGAAGTCGAAAGCCAGGTAACGCACGCGACGAAAAAGGACGACCGCTTTCAGATCCGCTCGCCGTCGGTCGTGGCGGGTGTGCGCGGTACGCGCTTCAAGGTCGCTTACGACGGCGACGCGCGAACCACCGCGGTCGAAGTGCTGGACGGCGCAGTTGGCGTCGACCCGGCGGCGCTCGGCGGCCGTGCTTCGGCGCCGCTGCCCGGCGTGCCGCTGCAGAGCTCCGCGCAGCTCGTGAAGGCGCGCTTCGGCAGTGTGACGCGCTCGGGCGAAGCGATCGGCGGACCGGTCGAGTTGCTGCCCGCGCCGGCGCTTACGCAGCCGGCCAAAGTGCAGGACGGCAAGACCGTCGCGTTCGATCTCGCGCCGGCCGACCGTGCCGTGGCCTATCGCGTGCAAATCGCACGCGACGCCGACCGGCTCGACCTGATCCGCGATCAGCGCGTCAGCGAGCCGCATGCGGATTTCGGCGACCTGGCCGACGGTACCTATTTCGTACGCATCGCCGCGATCGACTCCAACGGCCTCGAAGGCCTGCCGCAGGTGTACGCGTTCGAACGCCGCCAGCTCGGGCTGGCCGCGTCGGCGACGCAGCGGGCCGGCAGCCGCGACTATGAATTCCGCTGGTTCGTCAGCCGCGCCACGGTCGAAACACGCTTTCGTTTCGTGCTGGCGACCACGGCCGATCTGCGCCATCCGCTTGTGGACCGCACCGATCTGTCGGGCGGCCAAGTGGTCGTAAGCGATCTGCCGGCCGGCGTCTATTACTGGACGATCGTCGCGGAGCAGTTCGAGAACGGCCGCTTCTACGAAAAGAGCAGCGCGGTGCGCTCGTTTACGCTTGCGCGCTGACGCTGGTAGATTCACGGGGCTGAGCCATGCATCAGCCCGCTTCCTGGCTTCGAACCAAGCAACCCTTTGCCGACCACACCTACGCGCCTGAGCCTCGATCCGCGCGCCCGTCTCGGACGGCGCGCCGGCCGCCGCTTCCTGATCGAATGGGTGGGCATCGGCTGTCTGGGCATCGTGGTGATTCTGCTCAGTTCGCTCGGCCGTCTGAGCGCGAGTGTCGATCAACTGGTCTACGACCGCTTTCTGAGCCTGCATGCGCAACCTTTGCTGCGCGATATCGTGGTGGTCGAAATCGACAACGCGAGCATCGCGCAACTCGGGCGCTGGCCGTGGCCGCGCAGTGTCCACGCGAAGCTGCTTGAACGGATCGCCAGCGCGAAGCCCGCCGCGGTGATCTACGACGTGCTGTTCACCGAGGCCAATCCGCAAGACGCCGAACTGGCCCGCGCCATCGCGATGAGTCCGACCTATCTGCCGGTATTGCTCACCGCAGCCGATGACGGCGGCCGCCGCGTCGTGGTCGAGCCGGTGGCGCCGCTCGCGCATGCGGCGGCGGGGCTCGGCCATATCAATCTCGAAGTCGACAGCGACGGCATCGTGCGCAGCGTCGCGCGGTACGAGGGCGGCGCCGATTCACGCTGGCCGCAATTGATGGTGCCGGTCGCCCAGGCGGCAGAGCTTGGCTCGCTCCATCTGAACGGCTGGCAGCGCAGCCATGCTTTGGCCGCATCCGCATCCGCATCCGCATCCGCATCCGCAGTCGCAGCCGCAGCCGCAGCCGCAGCCGCAGCCGCAGCCGCAGCCGACGACGGCGGCGAAGGCCGCTTCCTGATCCCCTTCGGTCCGAACGCGCAGAACTATACCAAGCTGAGTTTCGTGCGCGTGCTCGCCGGCGACGTGACACCGGACCAGTTGCGCGGCCGCATCGTGTTGATCGGCGTGACCGCGTCGGGCTTGTACGACCGCTTCGCGACACCGGTGTCCGGCAAACTCGGCCCGCTGCCCGGCGTGTATATCCACGCGAACGTGCTCGATACGCTACTCACCGGCCGCGAAATCGAGCCGGTCTATCCGTGGATGCTGTTCGCAGCGTCGCTCGCGCCGCTTGCCGCGCTGCTGGCCGGATTTCTCGTGCTGTCGCCGCGCCGTTCGTTGCTGCTGACCGGCGCACTGTGTCTGCTCGCGGCGGCCGGCAGCGCGGCCTTGCTGTACGGCGCGCGGCTGTGGATGTCGCCGGTGCCGGCGATTCTGGGTCTCGTGACCGTCTATCCGATCTGGAACTGGCGGCGCCTCGAAATGACGATGGCGTATCTGCGCGGAGAACTGCAGCGCCTCGCCGACGAACCCCATCTGCTGCCGGAAACGCCGCAGCGCCGCCGCGAGTTCGGCGGCGACGTGCTGGAGCAGCACATGGCGCTGATGGCGCAGGCCGCGCAGCGCGTGCAGGACATGAAGCGTTTCGTGTGGGACAGCCTCGACAGCATGCCCGAGCCGATCCTCGTGAGCGACGTGCGTGGCGTCGTGCTGATCGCAAATCACGCCGCCAAGGCGCATTTCGCGCGGCTCGGCGCGCCGCTGCCCGAAGGCCGTTCGATGCAAGCCGTGCTGGGGAGCCTGACGCTCGTGAAGACGATCGACGGCGACGCGGCGTCGGATGCCGAAAACAATCTGCTCGCCCGCACGCACTGGCCGGCGCCGCTCGATCCGGCGCGCCACGAATTCGCCGCGCTGATGGCGCACGGCGTCGAGGTGCGCGACGCCCACGAGCGCGACCACTTGCTGCGCTACGCGAACTGCACCAACGAGCAGGGCGAGACCACCGGCTGGATCGCGGGCCTTGTCGACGTGTCGGCCTTGCATGCGGCCGAGCGTCAGCGGGAAGACGCGCTGCGGCTTCTGTCGCACGACATGCGCTCGCCGCAGGCGTCGATTCTGGCGCTGGTGGAGATCGAGCGCGCCCGCAGCGAGCCGGGGCTCGCGCGCGCCTTGCTGGAGCGCATCGAACGCTACGCGCAGCGCGCGCTCACGCTGGCCGACGATTTCGTGCAACTGGCGCGCGCCGAATCGCAAACCTATGTGCTCGAACCGGTGAGCCTGACCGAGTTGCTGATCGACGCCAGCGACGAAGTCTGGCCGCAGGCGCACGCCAAGCGCATCACGCTCCACACGGAGACTGGCGCCGCCGACGCCGCCGACGACGGCCACTGGATCTGCGCCGACCGTTCGTTGATGACCCGCGCGCTCGTCAACATTCTGAACAACGCGGTCAAGTACAGTCCGCCGGATACGCGGATCGTGTGTAGCCTTGCGAGCCTGACGCCGAAGTGCGTGCCGGGCGCGGCCAGGCGCGTGTCGTGCACGATTCGCGATCAGGGCTACGGCATACCCAAAGAGGAGCAGGCAGGGCTGTTCGAGCGCTTCCGGCGGTTTCACGAAACCGAGCGGCCGGAAGTGGGCGGCGCGGGGCTCGGCATGGCCTTCGTCAAGACGGTCGTCACGCGCCACGGCGGCGATGTCGAAGTGGCGAGCGAGCCCGGCCAGGGCACGGCATTTACGCTCTGCTTACCGGTGCTTGAAGATGCGCAATCGGGCGCCTCGCTCGCGCCACGAACATGACATATGAATACGCACCCTATCGAAGCGAGAAGATGGTGAAAGCAATCCTGATCTGTGCCGCGCTGGCCGCGGCGAGTCTCACCGGATGCGCAGGTCTGAGCGCCGACGTGCATACCGCCGACGCCGCGAACGCGGCCGCCGCGCTGCAAGGCGAGCGGACTTACACGATGGCGCGCATGCCGTCGCAGGAGGCCAGCGCGGACCATCCACAATTCGAAAGCCTGTTGGTGGACGAGTTGACGAAACAGGGCTTCGTCGAAACGACGGGGCAGTCCGGACGTTATCTGCTTTCAGTGGCCTACGACACGCGCCCGGCGACGATCGGCGTCGGTGAAACAGGCTGCACGTCGGGCGACTGTGTTCGACCGCCTGAAACACCATTCTCGCTGTTCGGCGGCCCCGCGTACCAGCATGCGCTGACGCTGCGGTTTTTCGAGCGTGCGAGCGGACAGGAGGTCTACAAAGTCAGCGCGGTGAGCAGCGACCGCGATGCGGATCCGTTGCATGCCATCCCGACGCTCGTCAAAAGCGCGCTGGCCAGGTTTCCCTTCGATGCGCCGCCAGATTGGCGCGTGAAACTGCGCGCCGACGAAACTGGCGGCCTGCCGAAAGTCATGTCGGTAAAGCCGCTTCAGCCGTAACGCGCGTCGAGATCATTCCGACGCATTGCTGTCTTCCGGCCAACGGTTTTCGAACACGCAGTCGGTAAGCGGCATGCGGCTCGCCCAGCGTTCGGTTTCCAGCATCGGCTCGCTATAAAACTGGTCGACGTGGCCCAGACACAGAATCGCCACGGGCCGCGCGCCCTCGGGCATGTGCAGCAGTTGGCGAACCACGTCGACGTCGAACAGCGACACCCAGCCCATGCCGAGACCCTCGGCGCGCGCGGCCAGCCACATGTTCTGGATCGCGCACGCCACCGACGCGAGGTCCATCTCCGGCAAGGTCCGGCGGCCGAATATGTGGCGCTCGCGGCCGTCCATCAGCGCCATCACCAGCAACTCGCCGCAGTCCAGCATGCCTTCCACTTTCAGCTTCATGAACTCTTCGCGGCGTTTGCCGAGCGCATCGGCGGTGGCGAGGCGTTCGTTCTCCACCGTGTCATGCAAAGCGGTCCGAAGCGCAGGATCGGTGATCCGCGCGATTCGCCACGGCTGCATGAAGCCGACGCTCGGCGCGTGATGCGCCGCGTCGAGCAGGCGCTGCAGCACGGCGGGGTCGACCGGATCGCGCACGAAATGGCGCATGTCGCGGCGTTCGTAAATCGCGCGGTAGACGGCGTCGCGCTCGGAATCGTTAAAAGGCTTCGCCATGGAACAGGGCGGCCGTGAAGGCCGGGTTGGAGGGCCAATAAGCGTGCATGTAAGTCGCCACGACCGAGCCGGCGCGATAGACGGCCTCGCCCGGCGCGTCGCCCTGCGGCCGGGTCGCTGAACGCAGCGGCGTAAGCGACGTGTTCAGCTTCGAGTAATGAAACGTATGGCCCGTCATCGGCCCGTGCAGGCTGTCGATCTGCTGCATGCCGAGCGCGGTGAAGCGCGTTTGCATCGTTGCGTGGCCGGGCAGCAGGCCGAGCATCGATGTGGTCGCGCCGTGCGTGTCGGTGAGTTGGTCGAGCAGATAGAGCATGCCGCCGCATTCGGCGACGAGCGGCTTGCCGGAGCTCGCGTGCGCGTGAATGCTTGCGGCGCTGCGGGCGTTGCTGGCCAGCGCTTCGGCGTGCAGTTCAGGGTAGCCGCCGGGAAGGTACAAAGCGTCGGCGTGTTCCGGCAGTGCTTCGTCGGCGAGCGGCGAGAAGAAGGCGACTTGCGCGCCGAGTGCTTCCAGCAGCGCGATGTTGGCCGGATAGATGAACGAGAACGCGGCGTCGCGCGCAATCGCAATTGTCTTGCCTTCCAGCAGGCGCGGCAGGACGTCCGATAAGGGCGCGCCGAATTCGACAGGCGGTGGGAGTTCGGCGAGCGCGGTGCGGCCTAGAGTGTCAGCGGCACGATCCAGGCGCGCGTCGAGATCGTCGATTTCGTCCGCCTGATGCAAGCCGAGGTGCCGGTCGGGCAGCGCGATTTCATCGCTGGCGGCAATGTGCCCGCACCAGCGCAACTCCGGCGGTAACGCTTCTTCGAGCATCTGCGCATGCCGCGCGGAGCCGACGCGATTGGCGAGCACGCCATAAAACGGCACCTGCGGCCGGAATTGCGCGAGACCGAAGGCGACCGCGCCGAAGGTCTGCGCCATCGCCTTCGCCGAAATCACCGCGAGCACCGGCACGCCGAACGTGGTGGCGAGATCGGCGCTGCTCGGCGTGCCGTCGAACAGACCCATCACGCCTTCGATCAGGATCAGATCGGCTTCGGCGGCCGCTTGCGCGAGCAGCGTGCGGCAGGCGGCTTCGCCCACCATCCATAGATCGAGTGAGAGCACGGGCGCGCCGCTCGCGCGCGCCAGAATCATCGGATCGAGAAAGTCCGGTCCGGTCTTGAAGACGCGCACGCGTCGCCCCAGCCGCCGATGGTAGCGCGCGAGACCCGCCGTGATCGTGGTCTTGCCTTGGCCCGACGCGGGCGCGCTGATGAACAGGGCGGGGCACGCGGCCATCGCTCAGAACTCCACGCCGCGCTGCGCTTTCACGCCTTGCTCGCGATACGGATGCTTGACGATGCGCATTTCGGTGACGAGATCGGCGGCTTCGATCAACGCGTCCGGCGCGTGGCGGCCGGTCACCACCACATGCAGCATGGGCGCGCGCGCGGTCAGCACCGCGAGGACTTCGTCGAGCGGCAGGTATTCGTACTTGAGTACCGTGTTCAGCTCGTCGAGGATCACCATCTGGTAATCGCCGCTCTCGATCATGCGGCGCGCTTCGTCCCAGCCTTTGCGCGCGGTCGCGATGTCGGCGTCGCGGTTCTGCGTGTTCCAGGTGTAGCCGTCGCCCATCGTGACGAAATCGCAGTTGGCGATCGCGCCGAGAAAGTCGCGCTCCGACGTGTGCAGCGCGCCCTTGATGAACTGCACGACACCCAGGCGCATGCCGTGGCCGAGCACGCGCACGGCCATGCCGAACGCGGCGGTGGTTTTGCCTTTGCCGGTGCCGGTGTTGACGATCAGCAGGCCTTTTTCGACGGTGGCGTTGGCCTGTTTTTTCTCGTGGCCTTCGCGGCGACGCTCGGTCATGCGTTGATGCGATTCGGGATCGGTCTTCATGGCAGGTCCTGTTACTGAGTGTCGTTGTTTGGGTGTTCACTATCGGCGTGCGCGGCGCTCGAAGCAATCGCCACGGTGACGCCGGCATGGACGGTTTTGCGCACGACGAGGCGGGCTCGATCCGCATTGAGCGCGCCGGGTTCGCCGAGCCCGGCAGTCGCGGCAAGCAGCGCACACGGCTCGCAAACACCGTCCACGCCGAGATGCTCGCGCACTGCCGCCGAAGGCTCCGCCACGGGCATCGACGCGATCTGATCAAGGCTGAAGAATGTCAGCGGCAGCGCATGACGTGCGCAAAATTCGAGCAGGCCCGTTTCGTCGGCTTTGGTATCGACCGAGGCCACGCTGCGGATTTCGTCGAACGAATGCGCGCCGAGCGCGGCGCGCACCGCGGCTTCGATCTGCGCAGCCGGGCTGTGCAAACGGCAACCGATGCCGACGCTCAGCGTTTTCATTGCGTATCCGTTCCGTCTGCGGGCGGCGTTGCAGCGTCGGCCTGCGCCGCCGCGCGCTCCAAGGCTAGCGACGCCACACCGCCGATCACCACGATCGCCGGCGAGCCGAGCCCGGCGCGCGCGACGATATCGGCGAATTCGCCGAGCCGCGCGAGCGCATGGCGTTGCCCGGGACGCGTGGCCGATTCGATCGCCGCGCACGGCGTGTCGGCGCTCATGCCGGCCGCGAGCAACGCGCCGACGATATCGTTGAGCCGCCGCATGCCCATGTAGATCACGAGCGTCATGCGGGTGGCCGCGAGCGCGGCCCAGTCCGGCTCGCCGCTGCCCGCGCCGTGTCCGGTGACGAACACCACGCCCTGCGCGTGATCGCGATGCGTGACGGGAATGCCGATCGCCGCGGGCGCCGCGATTCCCGCAGTAATGCCGTTGATGACTTCCACCTCGATGCCCGCCGCGTGCAGTGCCTGCTGTTCTTCGCCGCCACGGCCGAATACGAACGGATCGCCGCCTTTCAAACGCGCGACGCTGCGCCCGGCCCGCACATGTTCGAGCAACTGCGCGACGATGCCGTCCTGCGGCGTGGATGGATGGCCGCCGCGTTTGCCGACGTAGACGACGAGCGCGTCGGCACGCGCGAACTGCAGCACCTCGGGATTCACCAGATCGTCGACCAGCACCACGTCGGCCTGCGCCAATGCACGGGTCGCCTTGATGGTCATGAGCTCGACGTCGCCGGGGCCGGCGCCGATCAGCCAGGCGCGGGTCATCGCGGCGTGCATGGCGAGCGCCATGTCGTGACAAGCGGAAAGGGGTAAAGCGCGGACGGTCGCCAGGCGGCGGACTTTGGGGTCATGCGGTACGACGGATTCAGGCACGGCGCAATGTGTGGCGCGTAGCGATTCCAGCCGGAATCCGCATACGTGGACACACTATGTCGTGCTTCAGCGCCTTCACATCCGTCCCTCGCGGATTCCGGCGGCCGGCGGCGCGATGTTGCCCTGAGGTTCGCCGCCTCCGCGTCTGGCCGGTATCCGGGCTGGCGGCCTCATGCGCTTTGCCTTCCCGTCCGCATTCGCTGGAATGTGCTGGACAGTGGCATCGAAAAAACGCATGCGCGGCGTAAGACAACTCAAGATTGCGCCGCAGGTCGCTTACCGTTGCGGGGACAGCACAGGTTGAGCGCATGGAGCGCCGCCTGTTTCCCGTTTAACTGCACACGCGAATGCATGTGCGGGCACCAAACGCGCGCATACGATAGCACATGGCGCCCCGCCCGATAAGCGCTTGCGGCTTGCGGTTCCTTGACGGCACCGGGCCGCGGGCCTACACTCGCACGCACTTTGGTGCTCGTATGCGCGCTCGTGCGCATGCAGTTAAACGGGAAACAGGGTACCCACCTGCCATGGATCGGGTCAACCTGTGCTGCCCCCGCAACGGTAAGCGAAATGTGGTGCTAAGTTCAGTTCATTAGCGCCGCGGAGCCGGCTTCGATGTCCACGCGCAAGGCCGCGTCGGCATATCACCACTGGGCGAGAAATCACTCGCCCGGGAAGGGGAAGCGGCGCTTTCGCCAGCCCGGATACCGGCCAGAATACGAAGGACGAACGCCGCGGGGATGCGGCGCTGCGTTCATGACCTCATTCCCGCTTTCTGTTTTTCTGTTGTCGCGGCAACGCCGTCGTTCGTCCCCGTGTTTTGTTATCGTCGTGGCTGGCCGGGCCTGTGCCTCGTTTTGCCCGGCGTAGGCAGATGGCCATACAGACACAGCGGCGTGCGCGTGCAACTCCTACGGATGGACCTCACGATGCAAACTCAAATGCGCAAGATCCCCGTCACCATCGTCACGGGCTTTCTCGGCAGCGGCAAGACCACGCTGCTGCGGCATATTCTTCAGCATGCGGGCGGCAAGCGCATCGCGGTGATCGTCAACGAGTTCGGCGAACTCGGCATCGACGGGGAAATCCTCAAGGGTTGCGGCATAGGTTGCGATGAAAACGGTGTCGAAACCGAAGGCCAACTGTATGAACTCGCGAACGGCTGCTTGTGCTGCACCGTGCAGGAAGAGTTTTTTCCGGTGATGGAAAAGCTCGTGGAACGCCGCGATCAGATCGATCACGTGCTGATCGAGACGTCGGGTCTCGCGTTGCCGAAGCCGCTGGTGCAGGCCTTCAACTGGCCGCAGATCAAGAACAGTTTCACCGTCGATGCCGTGGTCACCGTGGTGGACGGCCCGGCCGCCGCGAGCGGTCAGTTTGCCGACAACCCCGTCGCCGTGGATGCGCAACGCAAGGCCGATCCGAATCTCGATCACGAGTCGCCGTTGCACGAACTGTTTGAAGATCAGTTGTCCGCGGCCGATCTGGTGATTCTGAACAAGACGGATTTGCTCGACGACGCGCAGCAAAGCGCGGTTGAAGTGTTGCTCCGCGAGGAGATTCCGCCGCAAGTGAAGATCGTGCGCGCGCACATGGGGCAACTCGATCTGCACACGTTGCTGGGCCTCGAAGCGGCCTCGGAAGACACGATCCACTTGCGCCACGATCACCACGGTTCCGCCGACGACGCCGACCACCATCATGACGAATTCGACTCGGTGGTCGTGCAGGCGAATGTGTCGTCGCGCGAAGCGGTGATCGCTGCGTTGCAGCGTCTGGTCGAAACGAACACGATTTACCGCGTCAAAGGTTTCGCGGCGCTGCCGGGCGCGGTGATGCGTCTGGTGATCCAGGGCGTGGGCCGGCGCTTCGACAGCTATTTCGATCGACGCTGGCAGGCCGGCGAAAGCGGCCGGAGCCGCTTCGTGCTGATCGGCGAGGATCTCGATCAGGCCGCGTTGCAGCGCGCGTTCGACGCGGCGCTCGGCGTGCCGTCGAGCGTCGAAACGCAACAGGCGTAAGCGCTCATGCATCTGCTGCGTACCACGCCTGGCGGTTTTGTCGACGATACGCAAGGCGTGATCCGTATCGATCAGCAGCCCGCGGATATCGTGGTGCTCAGTTCCGCCGATACCACGCTGTCGCTGCTGGCGAGCGTTTTTCCGCGCCTGGGTGAGGGCTTCCCGAGCGTGCGGCTCGCGAACGTCACGTATTTGCGGCAACCGGCGTCGGTCGATTTCTATGTCGAAGACGTCTTGCAGCATGCACGCGTGGTGGTGGTCGATCACCTCGGCGGCGAGGCGTATTGGCCTTACGGCATCGAGCAGGTGGTGGCGCTCGCCGAGCGCAAGCAGCAGACGCTCGCGATGTTTTCCGGCGATCTGCAGGAAGATCCGAACCTGCTCGCGCGCAGCACCGCGAGCGCCGATCTGTGCCATCAGCTCTGGCGCTATCTGCGTGAAGGCGGCCCACAAAATGCCGAGGCGTTCCTGCGCTGTATCGCGCACCGTGTCTGCGGGTGGGGACGCGAACCGGCGCCACCGCGCGCGTTGCCTGCCGCGACGCTCTACCATCCCGAGCGTGACACGCCGACGGTTGCCGATTGGCAGGCGCGCTGGCGGCAGGACGCGCCGGTCGCGGCGATCCTGTTCTACAAGGCGCATCTGCAGGCCGCCAATACGACCGTGTTCGATGCGCTGATCGACGCGCTCGAATCGCAAGGCCTGAATCCGCTGCCGATCGCGATTACTTCGCTGAAAGATGCGATGAGCCGAGACGTCGTGCAGTCGCTGTGCGCGCAGCACGATGTCGCACTGGTGCTGAATACGACCGCCTTCGCCGCGTCGGCGATCGACGACCCCGAGCCACTCGCGCTCGCCGGCGATGCGCCGGTGTTCCAGGTGATCCTGAGCGGCGGCAATCGCGAGGATTGGGTCAAGGACAATCAAGGCCTCAATTCGCGCGATATCGCCATGCATATCGCGCTGCCGGAAGTGGATGGCCGCATCATCACGCGCGCGATCAGTTTCAAGGGGCTCGCGTACCGTTGTCCTCACACTCAGGTCGACGTGGTGCGTTATCAGCCTGACGCCGAACGAGTCGGCTTTCTCGCTGAACTGAGCCGGCGCTGGTGCCGTCTGCGTTCACTCGATAACGTGGACAAGAAACTCGCGCTGATCCTCGCCAACTATCCGATGAGCGAAGGGCGCATCGGCAATGGCGTGGGCCTCGATACGCCCGCCTCGGTGGTCGGCATTCTGTCGATGCTGCGCGCCGAGGGCTATCGTCTCGCCGACTTGCCCGCGAACGGCGACGCGTTGTTGAAGAAGCTCACCGAAGGCGTGACCAACGATCCGGTCGTGCGCGATCTGCGTCCCGCGCTGCAAAGCCTGGCTCTCGACGACTATCTCGCGCATTTCAATGCGTTGCCCGCCGAGGCGCGCCAGGCTCTCAACGCACGTTGGGGTACGCCCGAACAGGACCCGAAGCTGCGACGCGGCCGCTTCATGATCGCGGGCTGGCGCTGCGGACAGGTGTTCGTCGGCATTCAACCGTCGCGTTCGCGCGAACAGGGCGACTACGCGAGCTATCACGACGCCGAACTCGTGCCGCCGCATGCGTATCTGGCGTTCTATTTCTGGTTGCGTCACCAGTTCGGCATCGACGCGATCGTGCATGTCGGCAAGCACGGCAATCTGGAATGGCTGCCCGGCAAGAGCGTCGCGTTGAGCGATGCCTGCTGGCCCGATCTGATTCTCGGGCCGATGCCGCATCTGTATCCGTTCATCGTCAACGATCCCGGCGAGGGCAGCCAGGCGAAACGCCGCGCGCAGGCCGTCATCATCGATCACCTGATGCCGCCGCTCACGCGCGCCGAAAGTTACGGACCCTTGCAGGATCTCGAGCGCCAGGTCGACGAATATTATGAAGCGCTGATGGTCGATCCGCGCCGCTCGAAGCTGTTGCGACGCACGATTCTGGCGACCATCGTCGAACATAAGCTGCATGAGGAGCTGAGTCTCGCGGCGCCGAACGGGCAGGACGATGAAGACGCGCTGCTCACGCGCGTCGATGCGTGGTTGTGCGAGTTGAAGGAGGCGCAGATTCGCGATGGCTTGCATACGTTCGGGCAATCGCCTGATGGCGTGCAGCGGCGCGATACGTTGCTGGCGTTGGGGCGTTTTCCGGTCGGCGACGGCCAAGGCGGCAAGGCCGGTTTGATCGACGCGCTGGCGCGTGATCTGCGGATGGATCATCTGTTCGATCCGCTGTCGGTGGACTGGTCGGCGGCGTGGGATGGGCCGCGTCCCGATGTGCTGCAGCGCGTGAGCGATGCGCCGTGGCGGCACTGTGGCGATACGCGGGAACGGTTGGAGTTGCTGGCGGCCGAGTTGCTACGTGATGTGTGTGGCGATCGAACGGACGCATCGGTAGCGCCGTTTTATGCGGCCGGCTTGCCGCAAGCGGAGCAGGTGATCGAGCGTCTGCGTAACGACGTGTTGCCACGGCTCGACGCTTGTGGTCCGCAGGAAATACTTCAATTGAAGCGTGGCCTCGAAGGGCGTTTCGTGCCGCCGGGGCCGAGCGGTTCGCCATCGCGTGGCCGGCCCGACGTGCTGCCCACCGGCCGCAATTTCTATTCGGTCGACACGCGCGCAGTTCCCACGCAAGCCGCCTGGTCGCTCGGCTTGAAATCGGCCCAGCAGTTGATCGAACGGCACTTGCAGGAGAAAGGCGACTATCCGCGCGCCATTGGGCTTTCCGTCTGGGGTACCGCGACCATGCGCACGGGCGGCGACGATATCGCCCAGGCGCTCGCGTTGCTCGGCGTGCGGCCGAAGTGGGCGCCGGGCAGCCATCGCGTGACCGATTTCGAAATCATGCCGATCGAGGCGTTCGACCGACCGCGTATCGACGTCACCCTGCGGGTGTCCGGTTTCTTCCGCGACGCCTTCGCCAACGTCATGCATCTGTTCGACGCCGCCGTGCAGGCCGTCGCCGAACTCGACGAACCCGAGGACGTGAATCCGATTCGCGCACGCGTGCTGCGCGAACGCGATGCGTTGATCGCGCGCGGCATGGATGCCGCCGAAGCGCGCAAGCGCGCCGGCTGGCGCGTGTTCAGCGCGCGGCCCGGCGCATATGGCGCGGGTCTGCAGGACATGATCGATTCGCAGCAATGGCAGACCGACGCCGATCTCGCGAACGCGTATCAGGCGTGGGGCGGTTACGCGTACACGCAAAAGAACTCGGGCGAAGAAGCTCGCCACGCGTTCGGCACGCGCCTCGCCGCGATGGACGTGGTGCTGCAGAACCAGGACAACCGCGAGCACGACCTGCTCGATTCGAACGACTACTACCAGTTTCAGGGCGGCATGGTTGCGGCGGTGCGGCATCTGGCTGGCGATCAGCCGAGCGTGTATCACGCCGACCACAGCAATCCGGCCGCGCCGCGCGTGCGTACGCTGCATGAGGAGATCGCGCGCGTGATCCGCTCGCGCGTGGTCAATCCGAAATGGCTGGATGGCGTGAAGCGTCACGGCTACAAGGGCGCGGCTGAAATCGCCGCGACCGTCGATTATCTGTATGGCTACGATGCGACCGCGCGCGTGATCGCCGGTCATCAATATGCGCTCGTGACCGATGCCTATCTGAACGATGCGGACACCCGTGAGTTCTTGCAGCGGCATAACCCGCACGCGTTGCATTCGATTTGCGAGCGTCTGCTCGAAGCCATGCAGCGCGGTTTGTGGCAGGCGCCCGGCGACTATCGCGCGCAAGTCGAACAGCATCTGCTCGCGAGCGAGCAGCAGATCGAAGGAATGCAAACATGAATCCAGCGATGAGTGCGGGCGCCGCGCGGCCGGCTTTTCCCTTTGCCGCGCTGATCGGGCAGGCGCCGTTGCAGCAGGCGCTGCTGCTGGCCGCCATCGATCCGGGCTTAAGCGGCGTGCTGGTCACGGGGCCGCGCGGCACGGCGAAATCGACCTCCGCGCGCGCTCTGGCTGAGTTGTTGCCGCAAGGGCAACTGGTAAATCTGCCGCTTGGCGCCAGCGAAGATCGTTTGATTGGCACACTCGATATCGAAACCGTGTTGCGCGACGGCTCGGTGCGGTTCTCGCCCGGTCTGCTCGCGAAAGCGCACCACGGCGTGCTGTATGTGGACGAAATCAATCTACTGCCCGACGCACTCGTCGATGCCTTGCTCGACGCGGCTGCGAGCGGCGTGAATACCGTCGAGCGCGATGGCGTGTCGCATAGCCATGACGCCAGCTTCGTGCTGATCGGCACGATGAATCCTGAAGAGGGCGAACTGCGGCCGCAATTGATCGACCGTTTCGGCTTGATGGTCGAGTTGCAGAACTGCTTCGAGCCGCGCGTGCGTCAGGCGATCGTGAAGGCACGGCTGGCGTTCGATCTGGATCCACAGGGCTTTCGTGCGGACTATGCGCAGCAGCAGGCGGCTTATATCGAGCAGATTCGAGCGGCGCGCGAAGCGCTGCCGCAACTCGCGTTCGACGACGCCGTGCATGCGCATGTCAGCGAGCTGTGCATCGGCGCCGCCGTGGATGGCCTGCGCGCCGATCTCGTGATGCTGCGCGCGGCGCGCGCGTTGGCGGCGCTCGAACAGGCGGCCGCGGTGACGGCCGAGCATGTCGATCGGGTGGCCGAGGCGGTGTTGGTTCATCGGCGCCATGTTCGCGAGTCGCAGGCCGAAGGCGATGCGCGTAAGCGTGACGCCGAGCGGGAGGCTTCTTCCGATAGCCGTGCTTCATCTGCGGAAGGAAATGCGCCGCCGGCCGCCGCTACCGGCGATAGCGATTGGGGCTACCTCGCGCCCGAACCGGCCGGGACCACGCACGTCAAAGGCGTCATACCGCTTAGCGTAAAAAAACGCTGAGCCATCGGAAGGGCGCCGCCGCTGACTCGCGCAGCGGTTTTCGATGGCGGCAAGGCGCGGGCGTGGGTGGGCGCGGCCGCTTGAGCGGGGAACCGCGCAAGCGCATCGACTGGCCGCCGACACTCGCCGCGATGCGCCAGGACGCGCTGCGCGCCGAGCATCTGCGTTTCGTGCGCGAGGCGCCGCGCGGCGGTGTGCTGCATTGCTTCGTACTCGATTGCTCCGGCTCCATGCTGGCCGGGCAGCGCCTCGCGCTCGCCAAGGGACTGCTGATCGCCTTGTTCGATCGCGCGAGCGCCGCGCGTGCCGAAGCGGCGCTGGTCTGTTTCGGTGGCGCCGGTGCGGATGTGCGTTTCGGCCCAGCTGTGCCCCGCTGGTGGAACGAGCGGTGGCTGAGGCCCGTGGGCGGCGGAGGCGGCACGCCGTTGACGGCGGGCGTCCGGCGAGCAACCGAACTGCTGGAGCGCAGCGCGCGCCGCAAGCCCGGGCAGCAACGCTGGTTGTGGATTCTGACCGATGGTCGCACGCGTGATATGCCGGTGCGGCCGCTCGATGTGGACGAAGTCGTATTCGTCGATTTCGAGCGCGAGGCGATCCGGTTGGGACGTTGCGAAATGCTCGCCGATGCGTGGGGCGCGCGGCGTTTCACGCCGGAAGAACTGATGGGCTGAGCGGCGCGTGGGGCGTTTCGCTCTCGGGCCTGCGCTTATTTCAGACCGCTCGACCAATACACCACGTCGTCCTGGCGGTCGAACACGAAGACTTTCATCGCCATTTGCTGAGACGCGTCGAGCTGATCGAGTTCGAGCCCGTGAGTCGAAGGCTCGCCGGGGCCGCCGCCTTTGTGCACGTTGCGGATCACCGCCGTGGTTTCGATCTCCGTGTCGAGATCCTTCGATTTCAGGCGGAACGCAACGCGCAAGCGGTCGCCGACGGCGCCCAGCGTCCACGAGGCGTCCAGCGACATGCCGAGTGCGCTGATGCCTCTCGCGAGTCCGAGGCCCTCATACGATTCCCCGCTTTGACCGATGCCGAAACGCACTGCGAGGTGCGCGCGGACGCGGATCGACTTGCGTTCGCGCAGGCGGCGGATCACGCCCGGCTTCGACAGCACGACGTAGTCGAACGGCGTGCGGCAAATCGCTTCGATCGTGCAGACGAAACGAAACACCGCATGGCTGGCGATCGCGACGATTTCGATGTTTTCGCCGACGCCCAGCGGGAGCATGCGGCCTTCGTGCATCGGCGGAGTGACGAAGAGCGAAAGATTCGGCGCGAAACCGATGATGCGGCACGGATGCATCGGCGCTCCGCTGCCGAGCTGCGAGCGCACACCGATCAATGCACCGATTTCCAGATGCATGTCCTTGAGTGTCAGTTCGCCGTTGGGATCCGCTTGTGGCTCTGCCTGGAGCGGCGGTTGCGTGGCCGCGCCCACCAGGTCGCCGCGCTGCGGACGGAAGTGCCCGAACAGGAATTTGCGCTCGTCCGTGGTTGCCAGGATGGTGCCGCTGGCGAAAAGGAGCGTGCCGTCGGCGTCGACGATCGGCCAGTCGAGGGGCGTGCCTACCGGCACCTTCTCCGGATTCAGAGCTGGCATTTGGGCTGCGAGTGAGGTTTCCTCGACGTGTTCCTCAACTGGGTTATCCATGGTCGGCGGCCATTTAAGTGACAGGATATCTTGGTTGACGGCTGGCGAGAGGGAAACTTTAGGTTTTAGCGGCGCGGCCGGCTTTCCAGTTCTTGCGACGCTTCTTTCGGGTGTGCGCCGGATGGGTCTCGTGGCTCTCTATATGGTACGGAGGCTGGTTTGGCTGGTTGGCGGCGGGGAGGTGCGGTCGCGGATTACTGTTTGGCCGTCGCGAGTACGATTGCCTCATGAGTGGCCAATTAAATCGGATGGCTAACTAATTTGGCAGCGTTGTGGTGGTGGTCTGTTTCGGTGTCTCTCAACTTTCTGAAAAATATTGCGCGAAGGGGTTGACGACCTGTCGCTCGCTCTC
>NZ_JARESS010000036.1:0-84172 GCF_046027915.1 Paraburkholderia sp. RL17-347-BIC-D | reverse complement strand
GGCTGCGGGTCCGTGCGCGCGTGAACGCTGGACGGTCTACGCCGCGCTTCGGCAACACCGCCACGCTCGCGCCGTTGCGATACGGACGGCAACGCCGCGTCTACCGCGATTTCCTCAAACCGTTGTCCAAGGGTGAGCGCCGGCTGCGCGAACTCGATACGGAGGCCTGATGCAGAGCAGACCCGCCGTCTCCAGCGAAATCCTCGGCGCGATCGGCGCCGTGGAAGACTGGATTCCGAAGTACGGACATCCAGTCACGAAACACGTACAGCATCTTGAGGGAAACCGGTTCATGGTGACGCTGGCCATGCGCGGCGTGCCGTTCGAGGTGCACGAGAATGTCGTGATGGAGCGCATGTTCGATCGTGATACAGAAGCGTACAGCAAGCTGGGTCGCGATCTGGGTGGTCGCCTTGGCTATCACGCAACGTTCATACGACAGCGCGTGAGTTTTGACCGCGTGTACCGGTTCAAACAACGCTTCCTGCAGTGGTTCGTACGCGAGTACATCGGACGACGTTTCGGCGACGAAAAGTTCTTCGAGAACCGCTACTACCTGTCGCTCATCCTGAAATACGAGGACTTCGATGACGGGCTGAAGGAAATCGGCTCCCTTGCGAAACAGGCGCTGCTGCAGTTCGGCGAGTATGAAGCCGAGTTGCTTGAAGTGTACGAGCGCAAGCACATGAACGGCACGAAGATGCTGTTCTCGCCTTTGTATGGGCTCGTCAGTTATCTCATCAATGGGAAGACCGGCGATCTGCCGGTCGCAGCGGAACCCGGCACCGATGTCATCCCGTCGAGCCATCTGCATTTTGGTTACAACACGCTTGAGATCGCGGGAAGCGACGTGCCGGCGTACCGACGCGTTGCAACCTGCCTTGACCTTCGCGGTTGCCCGGAGAAGCCGGGCTGGGGCCAGCTCGACCCGTTGATCACGTTGAACATGGAATTCACGATTACGCATACGTTCAACTGCATGACGGGCTTCGAGTCAAACCGGACCATCGATTCGGTCATCAACAAGCTGGAGTCGGCCGGTGACAAGGCGAAGCATCAGGTCAAGGAACTCCGCGACGCTCAGGGTTACGTGAACACGGGTGAGCTGTCGTTCGGCGAGTATCACGGCGCGGCGGTTATCTACGGCGAAACAGCGAAAGAGGCGCTGGAGAACGCCGACAGGTTTGCGTCCCGCTCACGCAACGAGTGTGGGGTTGAATGGTCGCCGGCGACGGGATCGGCACCGTTCACGTACTTCTCGCAGGTCCCGGGCGCTGCGGGCAAACCTCGTCCGAAAGTGCAGTCCTCGCGCAATTTTGCTGCGATGTACACGTGCCACGACTACTCGTCAGGCAAGGCGGAAGGCAACCCGATCGGTGACGGGTCAGCTGTCATCCCGTTTCGCTCGGATTCGGGTGTGTACAACTACAGTTCGCACGCGAGCCGGCTGGGCGATATCAATGTCTCGGAGAAGGTGGCCGGCCATTTTGAAGCGAAAGGCACGACGGGCAGCGGGAAGTCTACGGTCATCGTAGCGGCGACTGGCATGCTGTCCCGCTTCGATCCGATGCTGTACGTGCTGGACAAGGGGCGGGGCTGGGAAGTGTTTATCCGCGCGATGGGTGGCGCCTATGTCTATCTCGAGAAAGGCAAGCCGACCGGATGGGCGCCGTTCGAGCTCGCCGACACGCCAGACAATCGCGAATTCCTCTACGGGCTCGTCGAACTGTGCGGCCGCAAGAACGGTGTCGACCATCAGGGTAAGCCAATCAAGATCGACCTGACGGCCGGCGAGAAGATTCACTGCCGCAACGCCGTCGATGCGGTAATGGGGGTCGATGACGTTCGGCTGCGTCGCTTCAGCCTGCTACTGGACAGCATTCCGGACGAAGGCGACGACGGCCTGCGCGCACGTCTGTCGATCTGGTGCAAGTCGGAGGGCGGCCGGTTCTGGTGGGTGTTCGATAACCCGCCCAATCTCTCATTGAACATGAGCGAGCAACGCTGGATCGGGTTCGATGTTGAGGCGTTTCTTGTCGAGAACTATGAGCCGTCGGAGCCCGCATTCGCCTATCTGTTCCATCTCAAAAAACTGATGCGTCGGGAAGGCACCCTGATGCTGACGGTGATCGAAGAGTACTGGCTGCCGCTGCGCTTTCGCACGATCCGCGAGCAGATCGAGGAAACGCTGGCGAGCGGGCGTAAAGAAGGGGAATTCATGGGACTGATCACGCAACAGCCGGAACAGGCACAGCGTGCGGCAGACCTGTTTCCCGCGCTGCGCAGTCTGGTCGCCACGAAGATCTGGCTGGCCGATCCGGCGGCCGAAGAAGAGGCCTATCTGCGCGACGGCATGACCCGCAAGGAGTTCAAGGAATTCAAAAAACTCACGCCACAGTCGCGCCGTTTCCTTATCAAGCAAGGCAACCAGTCGGCCTTCGCCAGCTTTGACCTGAGCGGCCTGGACGACGCGATTGCGGTGTTCTCCGGCGATCGCGAGAACGCACTGATCTGCGACGGGGTGCGCGCCGAGTTTGGCGACGATCCGGACGTCTGGCTGCCCGTCCATCTGTACCGCGTGTTTGAACGCAAGCTGCGCACGCGGCTCGCGGCGAAGCACGGCGCCGATGAGCGGCTGTGGATCGGGGAACTACAGCGCGGCCTCGAGCGCAAACGTGCCGAGCTTGCGCAGATTTATCCACCGGTTAATCAGCCGGTTGACGACGAAGTTTTTGCATGATGTGCTGCAACCCAGGGAGGGAGCGATGAACAGCACCGATGTCTATCCGGCCGCGCGCCGGCCGGTTGAACCAGCGATCCGGAACCTTCGCGAGGCGCTGCGGGCGCGATCAACGCGCGCTGGCATGGGCGCCTTTGCCTATCTGCCGGGAATTACGCTTTGGCCGCGCCGCAGTCTGGTCGCGTTGTTGTGCGCTTGTGCGTTTTCGCAGGCCCACGCGCAGGGCGTGCCGACCATCTCACCGGCGGAGCTCGCGCAACAGATGGTGCAGGTCGAGCAGCTGATGCAGCAGGTCCAGAATCAGGATGCCCAGTTTCAGGCGCTGACCGGCAACAGCAGCTTTGGCAACATCCTGAACAATCCGGCGCTGCGCAACTACCTGCCTGAACAATGGCAGGACATCTACAGCCAGGCGAAGAGCGGCAGCCTGTCGGGAATCAGCTCAACGATGCGTTCGATCGAGCAGCAGGAAAACATGACCGGCGCGAGCACGTCCGGACAGCAGCGCTATTACGACACGCTCGCTGCAAACAAGGCGATGAACGAGCAGGCGTATAGCGCGATCATGGCGCGCTTTAACAACATCCAGTCGCTCATGCAGCAGTCGAATCTGACGCAGGATCCGGCACAGAAAGCGGATCTCCAGAACCGCATGGCAGCGGAAGAAGCGATAGTCACGAACGATCAGACGCGCCTGCAGCTCACCGCGCAGTTGCAGAAAACAGAGCTGCAGCTTGCCGAACAGCAGCGCGATCGCGAATTCAAAAACACTTTCCTCGGAGGTTCCAGTGGTGAATAAAGCACTTCTTTCGACCATCATCAGTCTGCTTGTCGCGATTGCAGGCTACCTCGGCTATCTCGCGTGGGACAGGCATCAACACAATTTGCAGGAAGAAGCTGCACACCAGCGCGAACTTGCGTTCAAGGCTCAGTTCCTGGGTACGACTCCAGAAAAGCTTGAACAGGAAGAAACGCCGGAGCGGCGTGCGCAGAGAAAAGCTGACGAGGAAGTGGCTGCGAAAGCCGTCCAGAAGTAGTGCCTGACACAGGGAACTCCAATGTCCTACATACCGATCACCACGACGATCTTTTCTAGCATGACGTCCGACTTCGACGCGAACGTGGTTTCGACCATCAGTTCGGGTTCGGAGCGAATCATCGGACTGATCTCGCCGCTGATGGCAACGTGTTTCAGCATCTATGTACTGCTGATCCTGTGGTCGTACTGGCAGGGCAGGAACGATGAGCCCATCAACGATTTCCTGATGCGCATGGCAACCTGGGCATTCATCCTGACCTGCGGGATGAATATTCAGTTTTACACCACTTACATCGTACCTGCCTTGAACGGCCTGGGTGAGCAACTGGCCGGTGCGATCACTGGGCAGGCGAATCCGATCTCTGGCCTGGACAATCTGTTGAGTGCATACATCAATGCCTGTGGGCAGATCTACGACAGGGCCGAGGGCTTCCAGATTATTGGAGCTGTGTGGGTGATCACGGTGCTGCTTATCTTCGCTACGCCGTTTATGGGATTGGCCGTTGCATACATCATCCTCGCCAAATTTGCGCTCGGTTTGCTGCTTGCGCTCGGGCCGCTCTTTATCTCAATGGCACTGTTTCCGCCGGTGCGTCAGTTCTTCTGGAACTGGGCGGGCCAGTGTCTTAACTACGCCCTGCTCGTGGCGCTATTTGCAGGCGCCGGCGCTATCGAGGTGGGTTTTGCGCAGAAGATCGCGCCTTCCGGATCGGCTTTCCCATCGATGAAACAGGTGGTTGAAATCGATGTGATGGGCGTGGTGTTCTTCATTGTTGCGCTCAATCTGCCGGGTCTCGCTTCGGCGTTGGCAAGCGGTGTGGGGATTTCCACGATGACCGGCAAGCTCGGTGCGGCCGGTAAGGCCCTCGCGGCTGCGGCAAAGATGGGCGGCGAGGGGAAGCAAAACACGGGCGGATCCGTGTCGAAAGCGTAAGGAGGGAACATGCCGGATTTTCTTGCGAAACTGATCCGCTGGTGGTTGCTCGCTGTCTGCTGGGTCACATTTGCCGGTTTTGCGCTGGCATTGCTGAATAGCATCGGTACCTCCATTTACCACCGTCTGCATTAGATGCAGGTAGCAGGAGATCACAATTGAAAGCGCAACTTCGCATTGGAAAGGCGGCAACGTTTGTGAAGCGGGTGAAAGGTAGTAGGGCATCGCGGCTTGCCGGGTGCCTCGCCCTGCTGGTATTCAGCGCGTTTGTCGTCTGGTTTGGAATTAGCTCATTGCAGGTGTACGGAGACCGGCTCGAACATGGCGCTGTCGTGGCCATCCTGCTTGTACAGGGCGTGGAGATTGCAGTTTATATCGGCCGCTACGGCTGGCTGGCGTTGTTCCGCCGAGCGTTCCCGGGCGATATGACACAAGGGAAGCAATCATGAAAGGCACATTAACGCTCGCGCTGCTTGCTCTCGCGTTGCAGGCCTGCAGTTCTCCACCGAAACCACCCGAGCCGACCGGCCAGTGGGTACCCGTCAACCAGCCGTTGGCCCAGCAATCGGGCCACATCGGATCGAAGTGAGATGAAAATGGTATCGACAATCAGGCAATGGTTTGCGTCGGGAGCGAACGCGCGCAAACGTAAGGGAAGCCCGACCGGGTCGACCACGCGCGCAGACGCGCCGGTGAGCGGTGTTGAGTCAGGCGAGCGCGATGCAGTCAGCTGGTACCTGAAACAGGCGCAGGCCTTCGAAAAGTCAAAGGTCGAAGCCGCGGAAGAGAAGGCCCGTATCGCCGACCGGCGTTCGGCGCTCATGGGTGTTGTCGCCCTCGCCGCTGTTTCTGGCATGGGGGCTTTAGGACTCCTAAAGCGACCGAACCCGCCCGCCGTGCTGCGCGTGAACGACACGACAGGGAAGGTGGATGTGTTGCCGACAACAGCGAACGGACACGTCGCGTTTTCCCAGAAGACCGACCGCGCGGATCTGCACCGTTACGTCGAACTGCGCGAGAGCTACGACTGGGAGACGATTTCGGACACGCACGCCGCAGTGATGTTCATGAGCGACGACCACGAGAAGGAAGCCTATGACGGGTTCGTGCGCGGCCCGACGGGCCCACTCAAGCTGCTGAAGGATCAGGCGCGGGTCATTGCACACGTCGGCTCGATCACTTTCGTGGGAACGACGGCACAGGTGTTCTGCTCGCGGCAACTGGTTTGGCTCAACGCGGCCGTAAAGCGTCCGGATCCGACGTACTGGATTGCGACGGTCGCATTCGAGCGTGTGAACGTTCCCGAAAAACAGGATCAGCAGGATCTCAACGCGGACGGTTTTCGCTGCACGAGCTACGAGGTCACACGCGACTGGACCCGGGCGCCCGCCGATGCTGCGCCGGCGTCGGGCTCTGCGGCAGCGGGAGGTGGAGCATGAAAGGACGAACGATCCGGATGTCAGCAGGCGCGGCCGCGGTCGCACTGAGTTTCGCGTTGGCGCCGATCCACGCGCGAGCCCTCGAAACGCCGCGCAGTTGCGGTTCCGACCCGCACATCCAGTGCGCGACCTACGATCCGGACCAGGCCTATCGCGTCGCGACAATGCCGGGGCGCGCGGTGATGATCCAGTTCGAGCCAGGTGAACACATCATCAACAGCGGCGAGGGCATTGGAGACGGGAAGGCGTGGCACATAGCCATCAATGACAGTGGCGCGTTGCTCAAACCGGGTGCGACGCAGCCGGAAACCAATCTTCTGCTGGTCACCAACCGGCGCACGTATCCGCTGTCACTTGTCGACGTGTCGGCCGCTCAGCCGGCGACATGGATACTGCGTTTCAACTATCCGGACACGCGTGCCAAAGCGGCAACCGCGCAGCAGCGCCGTCAGGACGCTGTCAACGCAGCGCTGGGCGGTCAGCAGGCTAATGGGCCAGCGATTCCGGCATCGATTGCGAATAGCGTGGGTGGTGCGAAAGCCGCTCCTCTCGCATCGATTCCCGCAGCCAATATCCAGTACATGATGCGCGGCGATCGCGCACTCGCGCCGACCGCACTGTGGGACGACGGCCGTTTTACGTACTTCAAGTACGCAACCGCGCGTGACCTGCCAACGATTTTCACGAAGCTGCCCGACGGCGGCGAAGCGACAGCGAACTTCCATATGGAGGGCGACACGGTCGTCGTGCACGAAGTGTCGAAGTCGTTTGTCATCCGCTACGGCCAGTCGGTGCTGGGTATCCGCAACGACGGCTATGCGCCTGACGGCCATTACAACCGTGCGGGCTCATCGGTGCCGGGCAGCGCGCGCATCGCACGTGACCATACCGATGCATCGACGAACTGATCAGGGAGCGAACACGGTATGACTGAACGAAACGAAATGGAACATGCGGTACCGGCCGACGTCGGCCCGCAGCCTTCGCTCGACCTGCCGGGCCGCCGGAAAACGCGCGTGGGCAAGCTGCGTCTGGTGCTGGTCGCGCTCGCCGTTATTGCGCTGGGTGCGTCGGGCGTGACGATCTATCTGCAACGGCTCTTCCAGCAGCATCAGGATGCGAAGCAGGCGGTACTGAACAAACCGAAGGATAGCGGCGCGAGTGACGCCGGTGCGGATCTAGAGACGCAGAAGGATCGAATAAAGCGTGCGGAAGAAGATCAGGCCCGTGCAGCGTCGGAGGTTGCGGCCGCCGCTGCCGCGAATTCCCACCTCGCGACGCCGGCTGGCGCGGTATCGCAGACGAGCGGACAGGCGGTGGCCGTAAGCAACCAGCCGCGGCCGCTCACGCCGGCCGCGCGCCGTCTGCAGGGCAGTGTGCTCGTCGCGAGCGGCAATAACGATTCTGACCGGAGCAAAGATGGTCCCGTGGCATCGAATGAAACCGCAGACGACAGCAATGGCAACACGGCCGGCGGCAACGCTGGAGCGCGTGGTCGCGATGCTGATGGTCTGGCGGGTCTGGCGAAGTCGATGGGCCTGTCAGCGCTGCACGGTGGCGGTGCGTCCAGCTCAACCAGTAAGGTAGACGCGGGCGACAGCAAGGGCTCGCCGATCGACCAGTCCTTGCAGCCGTCAAAGCTGCAGCCGATGCAGGCCTCGTTCCGGCCGAACCGGCATTACCTACTCAGTCGCAACACGATGATCCGCTGTGGTCAGTCGACGGCGATCCGTACCGACCGGCCCGGCCTGATCGGGTGCCCGATCGCGCAGGACGTATGGTCTGACGATGGCACGACGCTGCTTGTTCGCAAGGGTGCGATGGCGAAGGGCGAGCAGCGCGATGCGGTGGTCCAGGGGCAGGGCGTGATCGGCGCGATCTGGGACGAGATCGACGACGGCGACGTACACATTCCGCTGAACTCGCCGGCGACCGATCCGCTGGGTGCTGCGGGTATTCCAGCCTATGTCGACGAGCACTTCTGGCTGCGGTTCAAGGGCGCGCTGATGGTCAGCCTGATTGGCGACTTCGGCCAGGCGCTGGCCAACAAGGCGAGCGGAAGTGGCAACCAGATCACATTCTCCAACAGTTCGAACGCCACGCAGGATGTGGCCGCGGAGACGCTGCGTAACACCATCAACATCCCGCCGACGGCTTATTCAAACCAGGGCTCCGTAATCAATATCTTTGTGGCACGCGACATTGACCTGACCGGTGTGTACGAGAACGTCGACGCGCAGGGCAACCCTGTTGGCCCGAACGGGCAGCAATGAGGAACGGACTCATGAACCTGAAGATCACCTATCCGGACGATTTCCCGCTGCATGGCCTCGATCGCGACATGTTCGAGACCAAACTGCGCGACGCACTGCGTTTCTGTTTCTACGGCACGACGGTTCGGCAGCTGGCCGAACGGGTCGATGCACGCCGTGCGCTTGTGGTTCCCGATGTCTTGCCACTGCGTCAGATCGCCGACGAGCACACGTTTGAGGATTGCATGGCGCTCGATGGGTGCCGCATCGACGATATGTCAGCGCCGCTGCGGCGCAACCTGCTGCGTAACGTCGGGGCGCGTATCGGGTTGACGATTTCGGAGTGGGGCGACAGCGCGTTGCCGTCGCTCGACGAGCCAGCCAATCATGCGGCCAGTCTTGCAACGGAAGCGAGCGCAACTAACCGTCAACCAGATCGAGTTCCGGAAATTCAGGATCGCCATGCCTCACGCACATCGCGCGTCCTGCTTGCAGCGGGGCTCTGCGCAGTGGCGATCGGCGGTGTGGCATGGAAATGGACCCGGCCGGCCGCGCCTCTGAGCGCAACCGTGGTTTCCACCTCGCCGGCGCAAACCCTTCGCGAGCTTGCCAGCAGCGTGCCGGACGATCGCCGCCCACATCGCGTGTCAGTGCAGATCGAGCCGCAGGATTCGGGCACCACGCCCCGCTGAAACGGCGCGTCACCTTGAAAGATGGATGTGAGCCTGAACCAGAAAGGAGTGCAGATGAGCGCAGACATAATCGATGTGATCGAGAAGGGCACGATCGCCCGTAGCTTCCTCAAACAGATGGGGATCTCAAATTTTTTCGACGGGAGTCTTACCGAGGTCGCGATCAATCGTCCGGGCGAGATCTGGACCCAGGGCTCGCACGGCTGGAAGCGGCACGAAGCCGCGGCCTGCACGTTCGACGCCTGCTCCAAGCTCGCGAATGCCCTGACGGTCATGAAGGGCGGCAAGTTCTGGACGAAAGAACCGATTCATCCAGTCGTGCTGCCGGAGGGCCAGCGCGGGCACGTTCTGATGCAGCCGGCCTGCGAGCGGGACACCATCTCCATCACGATCCGTATTCCTTCGAACGTGCGCTTTACCGTTGACGAATACGACACCAACGGCTGGTTCGAGGGATACCGCGACGTTTCGCCTCGCCGCGAGATGCCAGCCGCGCTTGATCTGCAGCCGTTCGAGATGGAGATGCTCGAGGCGAAGTCGCAGCGCAACGTCACGCGCATGCTGGAGCTTGCCGTCGCCAACCGGTTGAATATTGCGCTCGCCGGCGGCACCGGCTCCGGCAAGACGACGCTGAACAAGGCGCTCTCAGACCTCGTGCCGTCCGATGAACGGATCGGCACGATCGAGGACACGCCGGAACTGTCGCTGCCGAACCATCCGAATCGCGTGCACATGTTCTTCAGCGACACGCTGCCGGCGAAGGAACTGGTGCGTTCCACACTGCGCATGAAGTTCGACCGTGTGTTTCTCGCCGAGTGTCGTGGCGACGAAACGTGGGACTACCTGACGCTGCTCAACACGGGCACGCCAGGCGGCATCACGACGGTGCATTGCAACGACGCGCGTTCAGCTCATTCGCGCATCGCGACGCTGGTCAAGCAGAGCGTCGTTGGCCAGACGCTCGACTGGCAATTCATCATGGACCAGGTGCGCGTAACGGTGGACCTCGTCCTGTTCATGAACCGCGACAAGCGGCTCGCTGAGATCTGGTACGACCCGATCGGCAAGGCGCAGCTGCTGGGTTGTGTCTCATGAGCGCCGATGCCGCGGCGCAGATGATCGAACAGATCGCGATCAGCCTGTGCGGTGCGCTCGCCGTGTTTCTGTCGCAGGACCGGCGTGCGCACTGGCGGCGCTGGGCCTGCATCTTCGGGCTGGCTGCGCAGCCGTTCTGGTTCGACATGGCGTGGCGAGCGCATCAGTACGGCGTGCTCGCGCTGTGCTTTGTTTATGTGGCGTCGTGGTCGCGCGGTTTCACGGCGCACTGGCTCGTTCGCAGGGAGGACCGTGTATGAACTTCGCGATCAGCGATATCGAGGCGGCGATCGAAGGATGGCGCATGCGTTCGCCGTCGGACGAAGCATTTGCTGCCAGCACAGAGGTCCGCGCGCTGGCGCGGCTCTACGGCGCCGTGATCGTGCACGGCCGCGATGGTGTCCCCGACGCCGGGCTGGACGACGCGCAGCGCGACGCCCTGCGGATCCTGTCCGCCGATCCACCCGGAGAGTTCCCGCAATGAAGACAGATCTTCCGGTTCCCGCGATTGTCGATACCGCGGACGCGAACGATGACGGCCCGTGCAAATGGCGACCGTCCGGCGACTTTGCGCTGGTCCACCCGTCGGGCTGGACGATCGCACGGTACTCAGTCTATGGCGAGTGGCGCTACCTGCTGTGGGAGCCTATCCGTCGGTGTACGGCCGCCAACAGCAACCAGTTCCACGGACCCTTCGATCACGTGCGCGACGCGATGCGCCTGCACCGCGACCTGAGCGCGCATCTGCACCAACAGGAGATGGCCGCATGACAACGCATCTGAAATTTCAGGCCGCTATCGACGCGTCCGCGCACTGAGGACCGACCATGCCAAAACCGCTTCGAATTCTGATCCCCGTCGTGGTCTTCCTGCTGATCCTGTGCGGCTTCGCGTTCCTCGGCCAGTTCGCCGGCGGTCAGCTTTTCGCGAAGATGCAGAAGCTGCCGGAGGGCAGCGCGGGCGTGTTCACGCTGTACGACTACTGGCATGCCTACGGCGACGTGCCTGCTGTGGTGCGCGCGCTCAAGGTGTGCACGCTGCTGTCGGTGGTGATCACCGGCCTGCCCGTGGCCGTGATCACGATGGCGCTCGTGTCGGGCCGCAAGCGCCTCGCGCAGTTTGGCGAGGCCCGCTTCGCAACCCGTAACGACATCGTCAAGGCTGGCCTGCTGGAGAAGAAATAATCATGACGACCTCACAACATCTGTATCCGCCCTTCATTGTCGGTAAGTACAAGGGTGAATACCTAAAGTATTACGGCCAGGATTTCCTGATGACGGCCGCCGGCACCCGCTCCGGCAAGGGCACCTCGATCGTGATCCCGAATCTTCTCACCTATCCCGATTCCGTCGTAGTCGAGGACATCAAGGAAGAGAATTACCACTATACGTCCGGCTATCGGCGGGCATGCGGTCACGAAACCTACCTGTGGGCGCCGTTCTCGGAAGACGGGCGCTCGCACGCGTACAACCCGCTCGAATACATCGCCGGCCGACCCGCCTATGCGCGCGTGGGCGACGTGATGACGATCGGCGAACACCTGTATCCGTCCAACGTCGACGCGCGCCTGAAGTACTGGAACGACAACGCCCGCAACCTGTTCATCGGGATCGTCCTGTATCTGCTGGAAACGCCCTCGCTGCCGTGCACGTTTGGTGAGGTGCTGCGACAGGCCTCCGGCAAGGGCAGGGCGATCCGTGAACACATCTCGTCGATCGTCAGCACGCGCGCTGATGCAGCGCATGCGACCGACGGTCTGCCGGCGCTCAGTTTCGAGTGCCTGGATGCGCTGAACCGCTTCCTGTCGCAATCGAAGGAAGCCTTCGCGAACATCGTATCGACGATGACCGCGCCGCTGAACGTGTTCAGCAATCCGGTGGTCGACGCGGCAACCAGCCGCTCGGACTTCAATCTGGCCGATGTGCGCAAAAAGCGCATGTCGATCTATGTGGGCATCAAGCCGGGCGATCTGAAAGCCGGCGCGCTGCTGGTCAATCTCTTTTTCTCGCAGCTGATCGACCTGAACACGCGCGAGCTGCCTGCCGAGAATCCTGCGCTCAAATACCAGTGCGCGCTGATCCTGGACGAGTTTGCAGCGCCCGGCAAGATCGACATCATCGATACGGCCAACCCGTTCATTGCTGGCTACAACCTCCGGCTGATGCTGATCTTTCAGGGCATGTCACAGATCGAGGATCCGAAGCTGTACGGCAAGCACGGCGCCGAAACGCTGGCGATCAACTGCAAGATGCGCAGCCTGTATGCGCCGCGTACGGTCAAGGAATCGAAAGAGTACTCAGAGATGCTGGGCACATTCACGCACATGGCGCGCTCACGCAGCCGTAGTCGCGGGCGCAGTTCATCGACCAGCACCAACGAGTCAGAGCACGGCAGGGCGTTGATGATGCCGCAGGAGCTGCGGGCGCTGAAGCACAACAAGCAGATCATCACGATGGAGGGGTGCGAGCCGATCCTGTGCGAGAAGGCGTTTTTCTATGAAGACGCCGAGCTCGTCGACCGGCTGGTGCGGCAGAGCCCTTACCTGCAGGATGTGATGGCGAAGCTGGAGAAGACCAATCGCCGGCGCGCATGGTTCGGTTTCGGTCCGAAGTTTCCCAACGAGGTGCAGATGAAACACGCCGCGTTCGTCGCGCGTGAACTGTGCGCACCCGTGCCAAAGATCGACGTCGAGCAGTGGTGGCAGACGCAGAACGCGGCCCGCCGCGCGCAGCAGGCCGCGGCGGCCGCGGACGCCGCCAGGCAGACGGCCGGTCTGGCGCGTGACGTCCGGGAGCACGAGATCGGCGTACTCGCGCCTGTCCACCTGGCCAACCGTAACAGCATCCGCGCGTCGCTGTTCCAGTTGATGCCTTATCTGCGAGAAGTCCTGCCGGACGCGGCGGCCGCCGTGTCGGCGCAAACCGCAGCACCTCAATCACAGCCTGAACCGCAAGGAGTGACCGTATGAACGAGATCGAATTTCCCGCCGACCGGATCGACTACCGCGAACGCGGCGCGGCAAACGCCGACGATGCGTCGACCATTCGCGCGCGCGTCACGCCGCCGGCGAACGAACCGGACGCGGGCGCCGTGCCCGGCACTCCGGAAACGCCGGTCGATGAAGCAACCGAAGAGCGCCTGAAGAAAATCCGCGCGGCCGACCGGGAGAAGGTCGAGAAGCTTCTCAGGCGCGACCCATTGCCCAACACCGCCACTGACGAGTCGGTGAAGCCGGCCGCCGGCACCGGGAAGCCGCTCGGGAAGAAGGGCGATGGGCCGGAGAACACCATCCGCCCGAAACCGGTTTTCGAGAAGACTGGCTATGACGTGCCGAAGTCGGTCACTAACCAGTATGTCGCGCATGAAGGCAAGTTTCTCGATCGCAAGAGCGAAACGGTGCACTTCGAGGACAAGGGCCGCTCGCTGTCGACGGCCAGCGAGGACCGCGACGTAATCGTGCACATGGTCGAAGTTGCGAAGGCGAAGAACTGGGGCGAGCTGCAGCTTAAGGGCAGCGAAGAGTTCCGTCGGCAGGCGTGGATCGCCGCTGAACTCTCAGGCGTGCCGACGCGTGGTTTCAAACCTGGTGCGCAGGATCGGGCGGTACTGACCGCTGCACGCGAGGCGATGCGCATTGGCGCAGGCGACAAATCCAGTGAGGCGGACAAGGCGCGCACGAATGAGATGGAGGCGGCAGACGCAGCGGGGCAAAAGCAGCCCGCCGCGCCGGAGGCGGCGAAGACGGTCACAACTGGGCGTGATACCGCCGCGCCCAGAGGCGCCCGGACGGCCGCCGCGCAACCATCTGCGGCTGCGCCGGCAAGTCCCGCTCAGGGCACACCAACGCCGGCCGGTGTCACGGAGGGCGTACTGGTGGCACACGGGCCCGCTCCGTTCAACCACGACGACAAGCAGAACGACAGCTACTACGCGACCGTGCGGACAGAGGATGGCGAGCGCACCGTCTGGGGACTGGACATCGAGCGCGCGATCGGCGAAAGCGGCGTGCAGCCCGGCCAGCGGATCGAGCTGGAAAAGGGCGGCAGCAAGACGGTAACAGCGCTGCAGCGCCAGTTCGACGAGAAGGGTACCGAACTCGCTCCGAAGTCAGTCGAGAGCCGGCGCAACGAATGGCTGGTGTTCTCGCCCGATGTGCCGGGCCTGCCCACGCGCGAGCAGCGCGAAGCGCTGGCCAGCGCGCGCCGCGACGCCGATGAGCGCCGACAGATCAATGAGGCGCGCGAGCGGTTCCTGAGCGGGGACTGGAAATACTCGAAGGAACAGCAGAAGACGCTCGATGAGGTACGCGAGCGCATCAAGGCGCAGGCCGCGCGCGAGGTGCTGCGTGACGAGATCAAGGGTCTGCCGGAGCAGCAGCAGGAGAAGCTGATGGGGGAGTTCGAAAGCGCCGTGGCTGAGGCGCGCGCTGCTAACCGGCCACTGGACGTGCCCATGCCTCAGGTAAGCGAAGCAACGATCGAGGCCGTACGCGAGCAGATCGAGCGGGAGCAGCGAGGCCAGGCTCACACAGCACAGCAGACCACTCAACAGGCGACACCGGAACGCGGACAGGACCCGCAGTCGCAGACCGCCGAACACGACGGGCCGACGCTCGAAATGGAACCATAAGGCGGCGGACAACAACGGGCGGCCGCGATCGCCTCGCGACCGTCATCGTCAAATCGAACAACAGGAGCAGATCATCATGAAGATTGCAGTAATCAACTTCTCGGGCAACGTCGGCAAGAGCACTGTTGCGCGACATCTGCTGGCCCCCCGTCTTGACCATGCGGAGGTTATCGCGATTGAATCAATCAACTCGGACGGAACGGAGACCGCCGCGTTGCGCGGCAACCAGTTCGACGAGCTGCAGGACCAGTTGATGACGCTCAGGAACGCCGTAGTCGACATCGGCGCATCGAACGCTGAAGACTTCGTGAGCCTGATGCAGAACTACGACGGTTCTCACGAGGATTTCGACCTGTTCGTCGTGCCGACAGTGCCGGCAATGAAGCAGCAGGTCGACACGATTGCGACGCTCCGGTCGCTTTCGGAAGACATTGGTGTTCCGGCGTCCCGAATCCGTGTTGTGTTCAACATGGTCGATCCGAAGCGAGACATCGAAAAGCTCTTCGCGAAGGTGTTCGAGGCTCATGAAGACGACCGGGGTTTCATGTTGTGCACGGACGCGGTGATCTATGAGAATCCGATCTTCGAGAAAATCAAGGGCTTCGACAGATCCATCATCGAGTTGCGCAACGATCCCACGGACTACGTCGCGATGAACGCTGACGCGATCGACCAGGGCGAACCAGAAGAGCGGAAGGCCTGGATCCGGCAGATGGTCGCACTGAAACGTCTTGCGAGCCGTGTGACGACAGAACTGGACGCAGTATTCAAGGTCCTGGTGCATTGATGGGCGCTCCGGACGATTCGATCCGTGAGGAGCTGATCGGCGCGGTGCTCGGCGAGCTGTCGCTTTTGCGCCGTGACGTGAAGGATCTGTCCCAGCGGCTCGAGACCACTGGCAAGCAGTTTAAGGATGATGGCGAACTTACGCTGCTGCGCTTCACCTCCCGCTACGAGCGGTTCCTCAACGAGTTCGCAGCATCGAGCACCGATGTGCTGGCCGAAGCGGGGCGGTTTTCGGAGGCCCGCGATCAACTGCTTGGCGAGATCTCGCTCAGGCAGTACGACGAAGCCAACGGGCGAAGCCGCGATCTGCTGCGCGACGTCTTGCGCGAACAACGCGGCCGCAGTCGTGCTATCGGCCGGATCGAACTGGCCGCATGGACCGTGTGCGCCATGCTTGGCTCGGCGGCACTCACGGTCGGAGCCCTTGCGGCGCTGCGCCATCTGACCATCTGACATGGAGATCTCATGAAACGACTGATCGCAATATTAATCTGCGGCGCGATCGCCACCCAGACGGTGGCGCTGGCCGACGACGACAACCCGTCCGCCTGCGGTGCCGTCCTGTGTCTCGCCGGTCTGATCGCCGGTGGCAGTGCCGGCGGGGACTGCAAAAACTATATGACGGGTTATTTTTCCATCGTGAAATTTCATCACGGCCACTTCGATGAGACAGGCACGACGAATGCCCGTAGCGATTTCACGAACCAGTGCAAGAGCGTTGGACCGGATACGAAGAAGGGTGTGAACGACCGGTACGGAAACGTTCAATCTGGTCCGTGACGCATAGCCGCTCTCTCAGGTCCTGCCAATATTTTGCCCTCGGAAGTCAGGACTTTTTACGGTGCGGGCTACGGCCCGCAGTCGACAGCACGCGGTAGCAGGCTTCCGGGTTCGGCCAACTTCTGTCATTCGCGAGGAAGGCGTGGACGGCGGCTTTCCGAGGCACAACGGACACTTGCTCATCGCCGTGCAGGCTTGCAAAGGGGCGCGAGACTAACGAAGTTCGCCCGCGAACACACCGCAATGTCTGTCTACCGTAATGTCCGTGTGATCGAGTCCGAGACTCAAACGCATCCGGCCCCATCCAGTCGCGGACATTGCGCTCATCGGATTGTGCCACTTCGTAAAATCGCTGATAGCCTTTCCACAGAGGAAGCCAAATATCAAAATCGTTGTTTTCAATGGCTTTGATTTCGACTGATTGCAATAGAATGCTTCTGAAATTCAGTTGGCCGCCCCGCTGCGGAATGCGGACGGGTGCGGCGGCGGCCGGACATCTTAAACGGACAATCGGAGCGATCTGCGTTGACACATTCGGCCGGAGGTCAATTCGTCAGCCGAAAAGAGGGGTCGTTCTGGCCGACTACCCAGCCTTTTCGCCTGATACGACCGACTCCAGGAGTCCGAGGTTGGATGGACAGGTGAATGCACATCAACAGGATCGGGCTCGCCACCCCCCCGCGCGCGTACCTCGCACTATTTCCCGAGTGGTTTCACACCGTACTTTTGATAATACGTTTTCCTTATTTCGTCTTGACTTCGAGGAGGATCGGGGAAGACATGCGCTGGCGACAGCAATAACGATATTGAAGTGATGTCGATCTTGACGACGTGATTGACAGGATACTCGACTCCGTTTGTCACCCAAATCCAGTCCGCGATCATCCGATACTCGTCATCACCAGGCGGCAGTATTAGCGCGCGACCCTTGAATCGATAACCGCGCCTCTGGAAGACGTCGACAACGTTAATCTCGACGGCGGGATTGCGCCTCAAGTTCAGTATCGTCCCGAACGATGCGATATCGGCGAAGTAGAGAACACCGTTCCTGACCGTCAAGGACGCCTTCGGCGAAAGATTGGGTGTCCCATCCTCGTTCACTGTCGCGACGAACGACAGGATCGCCTGCTTGATGGTCGCCTCCACGTCGGCGTTGATTTCAATCATAGATATACTCGCTTGAAAGGAATTTGAGCGGCTCCATGCATCGCTCGCCAGAACTCACCAAATGTTGATCCATGGGTAAGCTTCCAGCTATTTGATCGGTGTGGTCAGCGCTTTGTCATTGGTGTCGAGGACGAACACAGCGAGCAGCTCTGCCGGCTCGGTCTTGCTCGCGTTGCGGCTGATCGAATGGATAGCGCCCGGTGGTTCGGACCAACTCTCGCCTGCCCGATAGATGCGCGTCTCACCGTCATTCACCTTCGACTTGATCGCACCTTTGATCACGTAGGCGTAAATGAAGGCCGATTTCGCGTGGGTGTGGGGCAGGGAGGCCGCGCCGGGCGAGTAATCGACTACCACGGCAATCAGCGACTTGCCGGGAATATTAGGAATAACCGCATCGAAGTTCTTCGTGACGGTTTGCCCTTCGCCGTCATGGGCTGAGGCGGAGCCGGCCGTCACGATGGCGAGTGTCACGTAGCTGGCAGCGATGATGGTTCGGATCTTCATGGACGTCTCCTTCCGAGAGTCGGCTAGTCTTTGCTCTTCCCTATTTCATGCCGGCCTTGCTTCAGGCGGCCGTCACTTCCAACCCGCGCTGCACCGCCAGACGCGCGAGACCACGGTCGAACCAGCGCTGGACATGCGCGAAGCGGTCGAAACCGACGAGTTCGCGCGCTTCGTAAAAGCCGATCAGGTTGCGCACCCAGCCGAGCAGTGAAATATCGGCGATGCTGTAGTCAGCGCCCATCACCCAGTCGCGGCCCGCGAGCCGTTCGTCGAGGACACCGAGCAGCCGCGCTGATTCGGTTGCGTAGCGGTCGCGCGGGCGCTTGTCCTCATAGGCTTTGCCTGCGAATTTGTTGAAGAAGCCCACCTGGCCGAACATCGGCCCGACACCGCCCATCTGCCACATCAGCCACTGGGTCGTTTCGTAGCGCGTGTTGGGTTCAGTGGAGAGGAGCCGTCCCGTCTTGTCTGCGAGATAGATCAGGATCGCGCCTGATTCGAACAACGTAAGCGGCCGTCCGCCCGGACCATCGGGATCGAAGATCGCCGGAATCTTGCCGTTGGGGTTGAGCGCGAGGAAGACCGGATCGTGGGTCTCGTTCGCCATGATGTCGATGCGATGCGGCTCATAGGCCAGGCCCGTCTCCTCCAGCATGATGCCGACTTTCACACCGTTGGGTGTCGGTAACGAAAAGAGCTGAAGCCGATCAGGGTACTGCGCCGGCGAGCGCGTGAAAATTGGATGATGGAGTGTCATTTTTCCCCCAGAGTGAGCGGGTTGAGCTGGGCCAAGGCACGGCCCACTCTTTCGTCTGGATGCGTGCCGAGGCGATCGCCATGAGGCAAAAGGGCAACGATGATCCACGGGGAGGGCAGGACTGTTCGCCCTCCCTGCTTTCTCACGGACGAACGCGGATAATCGTCTTCCCGTTGGTCCGCTTGGTCGGGTTGATGGCTGCGACGGCATCGTCGAGGATCGAGACGTTGCCGATGTTCGTCCGCAGTCGTCCGTCCCGCACCCGCTGGACGATCTCACTCAGTTGGGCGCGATCGGACTCGACAACGAAGTCAACCGCGAGGCCATCGGCGGGCCGCGCCTCGGCCGGCCCGACGATGGACACCAGCGTTCCTCCGGCTCGAATCAGGCCTGCGGACCGCTTCTGGATGTCGCCGCCGATGACATCGAACACCAGATCGACTCTGCCTACGTCTTCCAGTGTGTCGCTGTCGAGGTCGACAAACTCCTGCGCGCCGAAGTCGAGCGCCTTCTGACGGTCGGCAGCGCGTCCGGTGCCGATGACGTAAGCGCCGGCCTCACGTGCGAGCTGCGTTACCATCGAACCGACCGCGCCGGCCGCGCCGTGGACGAGGACGCTCTGCCCCGCCTGAAGGCGGCCGTGCTGGAACAGCCCTTGCCATGCGGTCAGTCCCGAGATCGGTAGGCTCGCGCCCACCGTGAAGTCGACGTCGCCCGGCAGCGGCGCGAGGTTGCGTGCCTCGATCGCCAAATACTCGGCCAAGGTGCCGTCGCGATACCAGTCCGCGAGGCCGAACACCCGCTGCCCCACCGACAGCCCCGTCGTGCCATAGCCGAGGGCGGTGACCACTCCGGCCAGCTCATGCCCAGGGATCGACGGTGTTCGGTCCCGGTCGCGGCGATCGGTCCAGGTCGAGGGCCACGTCAGCTCAGTCGGGACGAATCCCGACGCATAAACCTGAACGACGACATCGTTTATCGCTGCCTGCGGCTCGGGCCGCTCGGACAGCTTCATCCCGGCCGTTCCTGCAGCCTGATCCGTCACAATGATTGCTTTCATGGGAATTGTCCTCTCGGTCATTTGTCTCTTCGGTGGACATGTTCCGTCGATGTGCGTGTGTCGCTCACGGACGAACGCGGATCGTCGTCTTCCCGCTGATCCGCTCGGTCGGATTGAAAGCGGCGACGGCATCGTCGAGGGTCGCGATGTTGCCGATGTTCGTCCGCAGTCGTCCGTCACGCACCCGCTGGATGATCTCACCCAGTTGGGCGCGATCGGGCACGAGAACAAAGTCGATCGTCAAACCGTTGGCGGGCCGCGCCTCGGTCGGCCCGGCGATGGTCATCAACGTCCCTCCGGCTCGAATCAGGCCTGCGGACCGCTTCTGGATGTCGCCGCCGATGACATCGAACACCAGATCGATCGCGCCAACGTCCTCAAGGACGTCGTTCTCGAGGTCCACGAACTCCTGCGCGCCGAAGTCGAGCGCCGCCTGTCGGTGGGCGGCGCGTCCGGTCCCGATGACGTAGGCGCCGGCCTCACGTGCGAGCTGGGTTACCATCGAACCGACCGCGCCGGCCGCGCCGTGGACGAGGATGCTTTGCCCCGCTTGAAGGCGGCCGTGCTCGAACAGTCCCTGCCACGCGGTCAGACCCGGCATTGCCACGCTCGCGGCCACCGTGAAGTCGACGTCGCCCGGCAGCGGCGCTAGGTTGCGTGCCTCGATCGCCACATACTCGGCCAAGGTGCCGCTGCGATACGAGTCCGTGAGGCCGAACACCCGCTGTCCCACCGATAGCCCCGTCGTGCCATAGCCAAGAGCGGTGACCACTCCGGCCAGCTCCTGCCCGGGAATCGATGGTGTTCGGTCAACGCCTCGACGATCGGTCCAGGTCGAGGGCCACGTCAGCTCATCCCAGGTGAACCCCGACGCATGGACCTGAACGACGACGTCGTTTATCCCCGCCTCCGGCTCGGGCCGCTCTGTCAGTTGCATCCCTGCCGTTCCTGCGGCCTGGTCCGTCACAATGATCGCCTTCATCGTCCATCTCCTCGTGAGTGGTATAGCGTCCTTTCCGAATTCCTTCGCAAATGGGTGAATAGAGTTCAGATCGAGCTGGCCGGCGCAACAGCGGGAAAGTCCTTTTCGGGATCGAACACGTTATTGAAAAACTTCGTCAGGGGATACATGGCCACCAGCGCGACGACCTCCGTCACGTTTGCATCCGTGTAGCCGGATCAACTCTCGCCGACGCGGTACTGGCGGACTTCACCATCGCTCGCCCTGGATTCGATTGTGCCGGATATCACCTACGCGCAAACGAAAGCGGATTTTTCGTGCACGTGAGGTACCGAATCAGCGACCGGCGTGTACTGAACTTCTGTAGCGACCAGCGATTTGCCCGCAGATTGGGGATCGCCTGTTCAAAATTCGGCTTCACTATTTCGGAGGCCTCGCATGCAGCAGCGCCAGCGCTTACGAAGCTCGCAGCCGTCACGCAAAACGCAAACAGAATCGGACGAGTGATCATGGCCAGCTATCTCTGTGTTGGCCTTATATTTGTATCAACGATGATGCGAATATTCTGTGCCATCGATGGTGTGAATAGAAGAACCAAGATCACCCATTTTTGTGTGTACTAAGAACATGGATTCAGACTTGCAGATTCAGTTCGACCGGACAGCGAAGCTGTCCCTGGGTGCGTTGTGAGCCGTACTCGAGTCCCGCGGATTCGGTGCAACTGCACAAATTCATCCGGGTCGCGCTTACCTGAAGCCTGCGCCGCGCGCGCAAATCCGCTACCGGCGCGCTTCCATCGCCATCCGAACGGCCAAGCCCGTCAACATAGTTCCCATCATCCAGCGCTGCATCGCTAACCATCTGGGCCGGCGCGCGAGAAATCCGGCGATTGAACCTGCAGTCATCGCGACGATTGCGTTCACGCTGATACTCGAAGCAATCTGCACGAAGCCGAGTGCGAGCGACTGTCCCAGCACGCTACCGTGCCGCGGATCAATGAACTGCGGCAGCAGCGAAAGATAGAGCACCGCGATTTTCGGATTCAACAGATTCGTCACAAAACCCATCACGAACAGCTTGCGCGGGCTGTCGGCCGGCAGGTCGCGTACCTGGAACGGCGAACCTCCGCCCGGCTTCACCGCTTGCCATGCAAGCCAAAGCAGATAAAGCGCGCCGCCGAAGCGCAAAGCGTCATACGCAAACGGCACCGCGAGCAGCAGCGCGGTGATGCCAAGTGCCGCACACAACATATAGACGACGAAGCCAAGCGCCACGCCGCCTAGCGAGATCAGCCCCGCGACGCGGCCCTGGCAGATCGAACGTGAGACGAGGTAGATCATGTTCGGGCCCGGCGTAAGCGCCATGCCCAGTGCGACGAGGCCGAAGGCCAGAAGAGAAGTGTGTTCAGGCATTGCATGTCTCCATGACAAGATCGTGGTAATGCCCAAGCGCGCGGCGGTTCGCGGCTCCGGCCGACGGGAAGCGAAATCTGCCGGCGAGCCGGTAACCGTGCGGTCCGTCAAATTCGAAGGCTTGTGTGGTCATAAGTTGATATCTCTCGTATCGGCACGCGTTACGTCCATGAGGAGCCGGGCTAAACCTGGATGTGTGATGCCATGCACGTCCGGCAGGGCGGCTTACTCGACGGGCGGAAAGTCGACGTCGGTGCGGTTGATACGGTTGAAGGTATTCGTGAAGATGCCGAGTGCAATGGTCAGCGAGATCTCCGCCAATTGGGTGTCGGTGTAGCCGGCCGCACGGATGGCATTAAACTCGTCCTCGTTGATCGTGCCGCTCGTGGTATGCAAGTGAGACACGAAGCGCACCAAGGCATCACGTTTGGCGTCACCCGTGGGCTGCCCCGCGCGAATGGCACGCAGCACATCGACCGGCAGGCCCGCCAGTTTGCCTACGAAGCTGTGCGCGGCCACACAAACGTCGCAACCAGTCTTCTCACTGACTAGCAGCTTGATCGTTTCGTGCTCTTGCCGGCTCAGGCTGCCCGAGTTCAATGTGCCTTGGGCGTCGAGCACCGCAGCCAAAGACGCCGGTACAAGGTAGCCCAACGCGGCGTAAGTATTGGGGACGCGGCCACCGGAAATCTTCTTCACCCGCGCATAGATATCGGCAGTGGCACCGGTGGCGGACGTGATGTCGGGAATAGCGATACGGCTCATGGGTGGAACCCTTCATTAGGTGACTAGGACTCAGGAAAACGGACGCAGCGTCAGCTCGAGGCCCAGGACCACGAGGAAGAGGAGAAAGCAGCGGCGGAAGGCTTTCGGGCTGATCTTTTGCCGCACAATCGAGCCCAACCACATTCCAGCGAGAGCGGGAACGACAGCCAGCAGCGACAGGCCGAGCTGGTCGAGCCGGAACGCGCCATTGGCCAGGAGCCCTCCTGCGAGTGCAACCGTGGAGACGGTGAACGAAAGGCCAAGAGCCTGCACGAGCTCGTCTTTCTGAAGACCGAACGATTGCAAATAGGGCGTAGCGGGAATCGTGAAGACGCCGGTGGCGCCAGTCAACAACCCGGTAACAATGCCGATGACGGGCGAAAGCCAGAACTCGAACCGTTCCGGGACCGAGAGCGTTGGCAAGAACAGTGCATAGGCCGCATAGGCGATCAGGGCGATTCCCAGAGCACGTCCCGACCAGACGGGATCGACGACTACCAGTAGTCGCGTCCCCAGAACGGTACCGATCACGATGCAGAGCATCATTGCCCACAGCCGTCGCATGAGGCGGAGTGTGTCTCGCCCAGCCAGCATTTGCCACACGTTGGTCACGAACGACGGAATTATCAAGATCGCCGCCGCTGTAAGCGGTGACATGGTAGCCCCAAGCACGCCCATTGCAACCGTGGGCAAGCCCATTCCGGTCACGCCTTTAACGACACCGGCTCCGAGAAACGTGGCAAGGAGCAGGCAGGTCAATCCGATGGTCAGAGTATTCATGCAGGGTATTACGCCTCCAACCAGGAACTGGCACAATGCGGTTTTTCCGATATTACCTTCGGACAATCCGAAGGCAATCTGTCCTGGTGACTGCATGAAATTCGATCTCGCGGATCTGCGTCTGTTCCTCTGTGTGGTCGATGCCGGCAGCATTACAGCCGGGGCCAGACAGGCAAATCTCGCATTAGCCTCGGCAAGCGAGCGCATCAGTAACATCGAATCGTATGCCGGTGTCGCCCTGCTTGAAAGAAGCCGCAGGGGGGTGGTGACCACCGAGGCGGGGGAGGCACTGGCGCATCATGCGCGTCTGATACTCAGACAGCACAGCCTCTTGCAGGGAGAGCTACGTGACTTTGGTGCCGGCGCGCGAGGTACGCTGCTGTTGTATGCGAACACGGCAGCGTTGACGGGTTTCCTGCCGCAGAGGCTCGCGCCGTGGCTGGCGCAGCGTCCGCGCCTGAACATTGATCTGAGAGAGCGTACGAGTGCCGAGATTGTGAAGATGATTGACGCAGGCCTGGCCGAAGCGGGCGTGATATCGGATGCGGTCAACGCCACAGGCCTCACAATGCAGCCTGTCGCTAGTGACCATCTCGTCCTGATTGTTCCTGTTGCGCACAGACTCGCAGAATCGAAGGCAATCTGCTTTGCTGATGTCACGGATGAACGGTTTATTGGCTTGGAGGCCGGGAGCGCGCTTCAGGATCATATCGACGAACACGCTGCCGATCTGCGCAAGACGTTAGAACTCCGTATCCGTATGAAGAGTTTCGAGGGATCGTGCCAGATGGTCTCGCAGGGAGTGGGGGTAGCGATCATCCCACTGGCGGTCGCCAGGCGCTTTCGAGGCAGGTATCCGTTCAGGACCCTCACGATCAGCGATAACTGGGCGCGCAGACAGCTCTGTCTGTGCTTCCAGCAATGGCACACGCTGTCTGCGCCGATGCAAAGCCTGCTGGCGCATCTCGGTGGCGGAGCGCAGACCCTGTAGCCGCGCGGCCGGCTGCGGGTGAATGCCATCTGGATTTCCTGGCCGAAAAGGTCCATGTCGACGTGCGCTGATTTCATGTGCACGATGTGCGGGTGCGATTAGTTCTACCGCGACGCCACCACCGAGCTGCTGTGCGTCATACTGGCGGCCCGGTTCTGGCAGATCGTCAGGCATACGCCAGACACCTTCGATTTCGCGCTCCACGATGCCGGCCCGACGCATTTTCTCGGCGACAAACCGATCAACACCAGGATTCTCCTCGCGCAGTGGTAGGAATTCCTGCGACTGGCCATCTCAATCAAGCAAGGTCCGGTGACAGCCTCGCTCATGCTTCGCAAGCTCGCGAGCTACCCCGGGAAAAATGGACTCGCGCGCGCCCTGCGCGAACTCGGTCGCATCGAACGCAGACTCTTTCTGATCGCGTGGTTTCTCGGGAACACCGCCTATCTCGAACGCGCGGTCCGCTATGCGGTTGCATCCGGACGTTCCACTGTTGGAGTTGAATGACCTATAAGGGTCGACAAGAGGCGGTCGTACCTGCTCGGCCGCGGCCATTCACCGAGCTTGCGCTGGGCGAGGGACGCACGGTCTCAGTTACAAATGATCGCGACAATCGTACAGCTTCCGCTTCCCGACGATCGAGGATAATGTGATCTGAATTCACCGAGAAGGAGTGTCCGGTGCGTGTAGGTCGCCCGATCAAGGCATTACCCCAGCCCTTGTGCGATTACTGCGGCGCTCACGCCGCGTTCGTGAAATACGGTGAAGCGTCGTATCCCTACCGCGACGACCACGGCGCGCTCTGGGTCTGCACAGCGTGTCAGGCGTGGATCGGCATCCACTCGCGCAGCACACGGAACGTGCCGCTGGGACGTCTCGCCGACGGCGCGTTGCGCGACGCGAAGAGCCGCCTGCACGACGCGCTCGAGCCACTGGTCTCGGGCAAGGTCAGGCGTGATCACGTCAATCCGTTCGAGGCCCGCGCGAAAGCGATCCGCTGGGTCGCATCTGAACTCGGCTTCGATCCGGTGCCGGCGTCCATCCACAACCTGTCACTCGACCAGTGCGAACAGGCGATCCGGCATGTCGAAGCATTCATCGCACATCGCGGGGCCGCTTCGTCAGAAGGCAACGTTTAAGCAACTTCCGCCCGTGGCCGCTATCCCCGTTCAAGAGATCACCAATGAACCCTGATGCCCAAAACTCTCCGATTCGCTCGCAACCCCGACTCGGCACGAGCACGACGTGCCAAAACGATGCTGTTGCCGATGCCGCGCGCTACCGCCGACGAACTCGCGCTGCGGGTACACCTTGCGCTCGCAACGATGCGGGCCGGTGACGGCAGCGTGCGTAACGCACAGACCCTTCCCCAGACCATGATCCTGACGGGCTTTATCGCCGAGGCAGGCTACGGCGCGGCCCCGTACGAGCAACTCGTCGTCGCGGAAGCCGCCATTTCGGCCGCTTTCGACCGCGGCCGGGAAACGGGCGAATGGCGACTGGATGAGGGCACATCAACCGTAGCCGGGGATCAGGCAGAAATCGGGTCGAACTCGGCCCTTGATTGTCGTCGCGGCCGTATCTCTGATATGGCTTCGCTATAATCAATCGCTTCCCGGCGTCGCAATGTCAAAAAAATGTCTTCTAGGCGAAACAGGTCCCCCGGCCGAGCCCGCAGGCCGCTGACGAAAGCACTTCTATTGCCGATGGATCGGGCCTCCGCCAGTGAACGGTCGCTGTCCTGTCATCTTGCGCTGGTCGCATGCCGCGACGGACATGGCAACAGCCATCTGGTCAATGAACTTATGCGCGCGGTGTACCTGAGCTGGTATCTGCAGCGTGCTGGTTATGGCAACCAACTGGTGGAGCAGTTCAAGATCGCCGAATATGCCGTTGAGAACACCCTGGCGCACGCTCATGAGACGGGAGAGTGGCTGCTCGCGTCCGAGGTAATCAGCGACTTTGAAGCGCTGCTGGCGCTGTATGACGCCCAGCTCGCAAGGGCTCCTCTTCACGAAGTATTCGAAGCGGAGCGGCAGTTGAGGGTTTTTCTGACGGGAACGGACCATTCCCCGATCCCGTAATCGACGTATCGGCAAGCCTTGGCAGATTGCGATTCAGGTGGAGCACTTGCCGAAGAGGTCGTTGCATTATTGATTTCGTCTGCCGATAAATTTCGGATTCCTACATTTTACATAAAAAGAATTATCACCAATTGAACGGTCGTGCTTTTTTGTGGATCGGAGACGCATCGCGACGCGACAGTCATCGTCAGCCATCGGTCGGTTACCGGGTCACGAAGTCGTTCACGGTCAGCCGCAGCGGTTCGTCGGGCCGCGCGAGTAACTTTCTTTGTGCGACCGCGACGATGCGGTTGCGGCCGCTTTCGAATGTCTTGAGTGTGCGTGCCGCGTCGGCGTCAGGTGGCAGCCAGAAGTGTTCTTCGAGTGCGTCACGTGCAACCGCGGCTTCGACGTCTCGGCCGCGGACCGACAGCATGAACACCACGGCGCGTCCGTCCGGCGAGACGGCGGGCGCGCGATCAAGAACTTCCATGACACACCTCAACGATATCATCCGCGGTCTTTGTATTTGTACTGCGCCGCGCAGCGATTAATTTACCAGAAGTCACAAGCAGATCAATCACCAACGACGTAACGATCTGGCGCGCGGCTGCCGCCCGTGGTCGCTTATCACCATAACGCATTTACCTGGATCTTCATCGCCCTGAGCCTTAGTTGCCAAGCGGGTTTTTGTTCTCGGGTGTGGGCGGTTGAAACCGACACTAGACAAGTGGGCTGCAACCGACAGCGTACGATTTGAACTAAAAAGGTTCACGAGAAGTGATCAATATAATTATGTCAAATCATCAGGGCGATTAACAAAAACTGACAGCCGTGTCGGCTTTGGCAACCAGACAAGGAGGATATAAGACGGCGCTGCACTGGCCATTGCGAGCGGCGAGTGCGAACTAAACTAGAAGCGACGTCCTAGTCATCTCTCTCGAGGAGCAAAGCGTCGAGGCAAGGCTAGCCGACCACCATCATAATCTAGGAGTGTCCGACCGACGGCATCACAAAGAGGCGTTCGTCCCACACCACGGGTTGCGGCCCGGTCACGGCAATCCGCGTCGCGTCGGGGTGTGCGGGATTGACCAGCACATTGAACTCTGCTCGGACGACGACGGAAGGTACGATCAGGAGCGCGGTACGCGACTCGGTCAGCCAAGCGTCGCCGAACTCCCTTGCCGCCTGCAGTGCTGGCGCATCCCATCCCCCCGGCAACGATTCGGCCGAATGGCGTTCGACGCGAATATCGTCGGGAACCGCTGCTTCAACCCATCCGTGTGTCTTCGGTACCTTGCCAATGCGCGCATGAACAAGAACCTCGAGCATCGCACCGGCGAAGGTCGACGCGGCGTAGATAACCGGTCGCCCCGGGCTATTGAAGCGGCCGCCCACCAGCATCGCGCCGGTACCACTCCAGACCGTGTGTCGAGTGTCGGCGATCCGAAACAACTTCACGCCGGCAACCCATAAAACAGTTTCCAGAGCAGTTCTTCGACCCGGCGCGCGCCGAGTTCGGTCAGCGCAACATCGAGCGGCGCCCGCCCTTCGAGCTCCGGGTGCGGCGTCGACAGGAATTCCCGCGCGTCCTCTTCGTCGTTCCAGACGTAGGCCGTCGTCGCGACGATCCTAGCCAGCCGCTCAGTCTTTTCCGATTCGTCTGGCGTCAGCCGATCGCGACGCCGCTTATAGGTCGCTTCGGGGATGATGCGGGCAAGTAGCGCACGCCGGGCGTCGGCACCCTGCGTCGCATGTTCGACGCCCGCGCGCAGCGCGGACTTGGGCAGGCCGTCGCGGACAAGTGCCTCGAGTTCCGCGAGCGTGTGCGGGACCTGCCGCAGTTCCATGACCGCGGCCACTGCTTCAGGCGTAATCAGTGACATGCGACTCCCGATCAAAGTATCAGTTGATACCTAATCATAGCGCAATTGATACTGCCAGCAAATCCATTTTCAATCTAGCTGGCTCCAGCGGGGAGACTGTCGGGGCGGCCACCTCGACATCGTCCGTGCCTGCGAAAATCGCCCACATCGCATGACGGCGCGTTACGACCTACAGAAACCTTCATACACGAAACGCTCAAGCAATTAAGCATCGGCTGGCGGCAGGATGTCGCACTGGCCACACGGATAAACCATTTATAGTGCACTGCACAAGCCCGTGTGGTCGGTAGGTGCGATCTGACGGTCGTGTTATAGTGCACTGCACAAGTTCTGTCCGATCGGCAAGTGCGATCCGATGACCGCGTCCGGCGTTGCCAGGTTGCGGACAGACATGCTGCTGAAGGTGAGTCGACACGCCTGTCAGCTTCGCCCAGTTTCTGTCTACACCATCAAAATGAGGTCCCTGTGAAATACCTTCCCCGCATCGCCGCGTCTGGAGCACTCCTGGTCGTCGCTCTCGGTATCGTCACCTTCGCCCAGATCAAGTTCGCGCCGCAATCCGCAGACAACAACCCGGTCGCACGGATCGTCCTGAACGTCGAGTCGCAACTGAACGGCTGAGCGACTCCACCGCTGTATGTAGCCCGCGCCCCGCAGGCAAAGAAAAACCCGCCAGGTTCTGAAGAGAACTCGCGGGGGCACTTTCAACTTGCCGAGAGTGGGACGGCACTACGGCAGATGTGCCGATTGGTCAGAAGACAGTCGACGGATTTTGGGCGAGTTCGGCGAATTCGCGCCATGCAACGAACCGGGCTGCGAGTTGTTTGCGAGAAAGTGAGGCGCGTAGCAGGTGCCGCTTCAGTGCGAAATGTTGCCGGATCGGTCCGAAGCATGAGAGGAATTCTTGCGTGCGTTTCGGGTCGCGAAAGCCACGCATGCGACGCTCGCGTTCGCGTGTCGGTTGGTGGCTGTTCTCCGCGCGGTTGTTCAGGCGGGCGGCCGCTTTAACGAATACATGCTTCACATTCACCAAAGCTGGAATTTCGGCCTTTGCGGCCGGATAACTTCGCAGCTGATCGGTGCCGATCTTGCGCGGCACAGGGCTGGAGCGCAGCACACGCTTGAAGAAACGTTTGGCTGCGGCTTTGTCGCGCCGCTTTTGTAGCAGGATGTCGAGTTCGGTACCATGCTCGTCGACCGCACGCCACAGCAGATACGGTTCGCCACGCAGCGTGACGAACATTTCGTCGAGGTGCCACGTGCTACCCGGCTGGCGTCTCGCCGCTTTTACCCGGTGCGCAAAGCTTTGACCAAACTTGTCGCACCAGCACCGGATCGTCTCGTATGTAACGGTCACACCGCGCTCGAAGAGGAGTTCCTCAATGTCGCGCAAACTCAACTGAAAGCGGAAATACCAGCGAACTGCCTGGCTGATGACCGCCGCCGGGAAACGATGACCGTGATACAGCGATTTTGCTTTCTTCATTGCTCAATCTTACGCCACAGCCTCGTCAACCTGACAGAGCCCGACAACGCTGCGCGGGCGTTGATGTCCCGTAAAACCCGGACGGTCGGCATCGTGTCACTGCCCGGCGTTATGGAGCCATTCCGGGATCGGCGTATTGGCGCCACCAGATGATCGGCGCTTAGGCGCCAGCGCAGGATCGGCGTTTTGGCGCCAGTCCGTGACCGTTAAGGGTTAGCATCGGTCATTCATACGCGACTGCGTCACCGTCCGTTCCTGGCCGATGTTGTTGAAAAATGCTGTACGCTTTTAGCAAGGCGGAAGCGGCGCCGGTAACACCAACCCAATCGCCCATCCCTCCGTCCAATCGCGCACTTGCATTTTGTGGCGCAAGAGTCCCGCGCGACGGGCTCAGCCTATCCCCAAATGTGCCTGCGTCATCTCGTCCGCATGAGCGTTTGCCTCCTCTGGGCTTTCATAGATATACGTCGAAACGCTACGCTGCTGTAGAACGTCTCCGAGCTTCAGTCTAAGAAAACTGCTCGTCGTATATCTTGTCACTCCGGAGTAATACCGGGAGACGAGGTACGTCACCATGTCCGAATAGGCATCAATGATCTCCGGCCGGATAGAAAAATTGTCGTAATTGACAATCGCATGAGGCTTAAATCGAACGTCGTGCAACCTTGTTTCGACCTCGAATAGAACGGCCTCGACGTCTTCGAGACTGGCAATCTCGTGTCCTTCAAAATTGATAAAAAACATGTTCTGTGCGGCGTCGTAGCTGAATCGTTCGCTAAGGCTCAGTCTGAGAATGACCGCCCGCAGCCCCATCGGTGCAGGCCGAAATATGCGCTCGTCCATCAAACGCGGCGCTCTATCAACGATGGGCACAAATCCCATCTGTGCGACAATATCTCTCCGGATATCGATTCCCGGCGCAATTTCAATAAGCTCAAGGCCAGCGGCGGTCAGCGAGAACACGCACCGCTCGGTAATGTAGAGCACTGTCTGGCCACGCTTTTGCGCGTACTCTCCACTGAAAGTCCGGTGCTCGACCGCATCGACAAATTTCTGGCAGGTTCCATCGCGCATGATTTTTAGCCGTCCGTCTTCAATGGCGATATCAAGGTTGCCAGCGTTAAATGTGCCGACAAAGACAACCTTCTTCGCGCTCTGGCTGATGTTAATAAAGCCACCCGCACCCGCAAGCCTCGGACCGAATTTACTCACGTTCAGATTGCCCTGCCGGTCAGCCTGTGCGAGGCCTAGAAACGCGATGTCCAGCCCCCCTCCATCATAGAAGTCGAATTGATAAGGCTGATCGATGATCGCTTGAGTATTCGCCGCTGCACCAAAACTTAAACCGCCTGCAGGAATGCCCCCGATGACACCCGGCTCGGTCGTCATCGTGAATAGGTCGATGACTTTCTCTTCATTCGCGACGCTAGCGATGCCCTCCGGCATACCGATACCCAGATTAACAACACTATTAGCCATGAGCTCGAACGCGGCCCGGCGCGCGATGACTTTTCTCACGTCCATTTTCATCGCTGGCAGCGACGTCGCAGCAACCCGAAGCTCGCCGGAGAACGCAGCGGAATACTGCTCCCCAAAGGTCTGCCAGTGATTTTCCGGCTTCGCGACCACCACACAGTCAACCATGATGCCCGGTATGCGTACGTCTCTAGGATTGAGAGTGTTCGAGTCCGCCAGTCGTTCGACCTGGACAATCACGACACCACCGGAATTGCGAGCCGCCATGGCGATCGACAGAGACTCGAGTGTGAGAGCCTCTTTCTCCATCGTTATATTTCCCGACGCGTCCGCAGTAGTGCCTCTGATGATGGCGACATCGATCGGAAATGTCTTGTAAAACAGGAACTCGTCGTTGTCGACAGACATCAAGCGAACCAGATCATCGGTAGTCCGTGAGTTAAGCTTTCCTCCACCGTGGCGCGGATCCACAAAGGTCCCTAGCCCGACTTTCGACAGGTGTCCCGGCTTATGCGCAGCGATGTCACGAAACAGATGGGAAATGACGCCCTGCGGAAGATTGTAAGCCTCGATCTGGCCGGCGATTGCCAGTTTCTGTAAGCCGGGGACCAAGCCCCAATGACCGCCGATCACACGACGGACCAGACCCGTATGAGCGAAATGATTCAAACCTTTTGTTTTACCGTCTCCCTGCCCGGCCGCGTAAACCAGCGTCAGGTCTCGTAGGGATTGCCCCTCGGTTTCGCCTACATCGAGGAAGCGCTGCTCCAGCGCAACGGCGATTTCTTCCGCAAATCCGATCCCGACGAAACCGCCAGTCGCGATGGTGTCGCCAGAGCGCACCAGCTGAACCGCTTCCCGTGCGCTCACAACCTTTCCACGCTCAACGCTCCGCGTCGAGGACGGAAACGGATGGTGAAATCCTCCGCTCATGACGTCTCCTTATCGCGCCGCTGGCGTCGATGCGGCGCTGTGTAATAGGCCGAACTCTTTGGCAGTTACACGCGGCAAGCATCGCTGGACTATGCGCGCCCGAACGGAACTGCATTTCCGTTCGGCCGGCTGACTTCTCCCATGCGAAATCGCCGCGGCATAGCCTCCCTCGATGATTCTGCGCCTTGTCCCGCCCAAGCACCAGATGCCGCACCAGAGCGTGCGAAGCGGCCCGTCCACCGGGCAAGTCAATCCGAATGCAATTGCGTCTCGCAACGTCGTCGGCTGCACGTAACAGTTGACGCCACGCCATCGTCGGCCAAAGGCCCTAAGGGTTAACCGCGATGCCTAGTAGCAAGGGAATATCCCGACCATCGCCGACGCTAAATGCTCTCGCATGATGCGCCGTCAGAGCTTGTCAGTCGGAGCAAAGGTTCTTCCTGCACAGGCACGTTGTTCGGCTTGAGTGTCACTCTTATCCTTAGACCCAATCACAGAGATGGGCGAAACAACCATCGAACGCGATCGTGGCCCGGTCGACTTACTCAGACACCCAAGGACGGCTGCTTCGGCTGTTGAAGCCAGTATCCAGTGGCAAGAACGAATACGAATGACGTAGGGCTACAAGCATTCGAGTCGCTGACGCGACAGAGGGCGAATGATTAGGTGGCTCCGGCAAGACGGACCTCATCCGGTGAGACGTCTTGTTGACGTTGTTCAAAGCAGACAAAACAGATCTGCTCTCGAAAAACACCAATTGCATTATTTGCAAGGAGACAAAGTGAAAACTTCTATCAAGCTCGCAGTTCTTGCGGTTGCTTCCGTTGTTGCCCTCGGCGCAAAGGCCGACGAAACAATCAAGTTTGGAGTGTCTGCGCCACTTTCAGGGCCCGGTGCACCATGGGGCAAGGGTGCCGAATTTTTATGTAAGGAGGCGGCCAAGGAGATCAAGGCGACGGGTGGCATCAAAGTCAAAGGCACGAGCTATAACATCGAATGCATCGCCTACGACAACAAGTACACGGCCACCGACGGCACGAAGGTAGCGCAGACACTGCTGAACCGGGACGGTGTGAAGTACATGTGCGCGGTCGGCAGCGCGCCTATCCTAGCGGCGCAATCACTTACCGAACGTCAAGGCGCCCTCCTCTTCACTCAGACGTGGACCAAAAGCGGGAAGGGGCCCGATTTTCCCCTGACCTTTTCGGATATCGTCACGCCGTTCGAAGTGGCCCCGGCAATGATTCAGTACGTGACCAAAGCCTATCCCAAGGCCAAAACGATTGCACTGCTGAATGTGGACGACGCAAACGGCCATGGTGCGGCCGAGATCGTTCGCCCACTGTGGGAGAAAGCTGGCGTCAAGGTGCTCACAAGCGACTTCTATGCGCATGGCACAACTGAGTTCCAGCCGGCCGCCCAGCGACTTGCGGCCCTCAAGCCGGACATGATCGATATTGCGTCAGCTCCGCCAGCCGTTATCGGCCAGGTTCTCAAAGAGCTATCCGTCCTCGGGTACAAGGGCATCAAGATCGCTACCGACGGGACCGCTGCGGAAGGCATCGTAGCCACGGGCGGAGCCGCGGCGGAAGGCCTTTACATGGGCGCCGCCATTACGTTCGACGGACCTAGCGTCACTGAGCATCAGCGCAAGTTGAACGCGGCGGCGAAGCCTTTGATCGGCGAATCCCTGAGCATCGCCAGCAATCCCTGCTATGACGCGGTCTACATGCTGAAAGCTGGCGCCGAGAAAGCACAGAGTCTTGACCCCAAAGCAATCGCTGCAGCCCTACCGACCACGCGATATACGAGTTTCTACGCAGACAACGTTGGCTTCGGTGGCAAGGCTGTCTACGGATCCGACGTTCAACCGAAGTTGCCCGTCTACATCACTCAGATCGAGAACGGAAAAGTCGTCGAAAAGGCAAAGATCATGCCGAATTATTAATCGATGCGTGCCCAACGGACCAGTAGGCATTGCGGGTATCCGCGTCATTGGATTGCGGATACCAACGCAGTCTAGGACTGCATAAGGTGCGGAAAGCGTTTCAAGGTGATTCATCGGTAATCAGGAGTTATTCTCATGCAGACTGCGATGCAGTTGTTTGTGACGACACTGCAGATAAGTGCCGTCTACATCCTTTTCTCACTCGGCCTCACCTTGGTCTTCGGGATCTTGCGGGTCGTCAATTTTGCGCATGGTCACTTCTTCGCGATATCCGCGCTGCTGGTCGGCGTGCTGGTTCCCATGATCGTCGCCGCTGGGTTCGCCATGCATGCCGCCTACCTGATGGCGGCTGCGATTGGGATCCTCGGTTCGTTACTACTTGCACTGCTCGTTTACAAGTTCGGGGTCTCTCGTTTCCTGCGCGATCTTGAGGGCGGTTTTATTCTCACCATGGGGATAGCGCTGATCCTGGATGGCGCCTTTGTCCAGGTTTTCGGTGGAGCTGTCCGTTCATTGCCGCCGATCATCTCGGGAAACACCTCGATCCTGGGTGCTGTTCTCACAACCCAGCGGTTCTTACTGTGCGTAATCGCTGCGGTGATGACGGGCGCCTTGTACTGGACCCTGGCGTCGACAAAACTTGGAAAGGCGCTCCGAGCCGTCGCGGCCGATCGAGAAGCTGCGATGCTGCAAGGCATCCCATACAACCGGCTCGCCCTCATCGGCTTTCTTCTGGCCGCGTTGATGGCAGCTCTCGCAGGTGCACTCATCGCCCCAGTCTCGATGGTCACGCCAACGATGGGCACGGATTACTTGATGAAGTCGTTCGTCGCAGTCGTTATGGGTGGGCTTGGCAGTCTACCTGGCGCCATCCTCGGCGCGCTCATTATCAGCGTCATCGAAGCGGTTGGCGGTTACTTCTTCGATGCTTCGACCGCCACCATCGCGATGTTCGTCCTTGTCATTATGATCCTGGTTTTTAGGCCGAAGGGGCTGATTCCTCATGCGTAATCTCCATATCCGTTGGTGGGCAGTTGGCACCGCTGTCGCAATCGCTATAACGCTCACACTGAAAGGCCCCTATGTCACCAGCGTCATCAATCAACTCGCAATTTCGGCATTGATTGCAGCGAGCCTGCGATTCGGTATGCTCATCGGCGAAGTCAGTTTTGCCACATCGTCCTTCGTTGGCCTGGGGGCCTACGGGGCAGGTATCGCAACCACACTTCTAGGCTGGCCATTTCCACTTGCGATGCTCCTCGGCCCCGCAGTGGTCATCGTTATCAGCGTTTTGTTCGGCCTGATCACACTTAGGGTCAAAGGTCCCTACTTCATGCTGATCGGCTTTGCGTTCGTGGAAGTGGTGAGAATCACGCTCGGCAAAATATCCATCATCGGTGGGGTTGCCGGTATGGGGAACATCTTTCCGCCCCGCTTTCTTGACTCCTGGATGTCCACGGTGGTCATGGCGGTGGTTATCGTCCTATTGCTGGGCCTATATCTGATCGAAAAATCGGACTTCGGAAAGGTGCTGGTCGCGATTCGCGACAACGAGGACATCGCCAAGACTGTGGGGCTGCGGGTCCTCTCCCTGAAGATCACGTGCTTTGCAATCGCCTCGTTTTGTGCCGGTGTTGCCGGCAGCCTCCACGGATTCGTAAACAACGTGATCAGTCCCGACGACTTTGGCTTCCTGGTTACCGTCTTCGCCCTCGCTTTTGTCAAGGTTGGCGGCGAATCGTCGATATTCGGCGCAATTCTCGGCGCGGTTGTTCTAGTCCTAATCAACAGTGTTGCATTGGGTTTTGGCGCGGCCGAGCAGTATGTGTATGGAGGCGCCATCGTACTTGCCATGCTGCTCATGCCGCAGGGTCTAATCGGATTGCCATGGCGCAAGCTCCGGAGCCGACGCGGGACCAAGCGCGCTGCGCACGTCTCCAAATCAGTTGCACGCTAAGTCTGGAGAAAACTATATGACTGGCGAAAACGCTATCCTACTCCGAACGACCGGGCTAACTCGAAAGTTCGGCGGCCTCGTCGCGGTCGCGGATTTGAACCTCGAGATTCGAGAAGGCGAAGTCCTTGGTCTCATCGGGCCCAACGGGGCCGGCAAGAGCACGACCTTCAATCTCATTAGCGGCTTTATCAAGCCATCGTCGGGCTCGCTCGAAGTGTTCGGGCGAGACTGCACTGGACTGTCACCGACGACAATCAGCCGCTTGGGCCTTACCCGTACGTTTCAGCACGGCAGTTACCTGCGCACGATGACCGTGCGCGACAACATTCTCGTAGGAACAGTTCACTGGCTCGCGGGTGCATCGAGCACACAGCGGATGAAGCGTGTCGAAGAAACCGCTGCGATTCTGGGACTCACGCCTCACCTGGAGTCCATCGCAAGCTCTCTTCCACACGGACTTCAGCGACTCGTCAGCATAGCCATTGCATTCGCGACGCGCCCAAAGCTGCTCTGTCTGGACGAACCTCTGACCGGTCTCAACCAGACCGAAGTCGGGACGACCCTCAACATACTTCAATCGATCCGCCGCGATTTCGGCAGCACCATCCTGCTGGTCGAACATAACATGAAGGCCGTGATGTCAGTCTGCGACCGCATCGTTGTGCTGCATCACGGGCGTCAGTTAGTGACCGGCACGCCGGCCGAAGTCCGCTCCAACAAACAGGTCATCACCGCTTACCTCGGGAGCAATCATGTTGCGTGAAGCTCCATCACTACAAGTCGTTGGATTATCTGCGTCGTATGGGGACGTCCCCGCCGTCACAGACGTGTCTCTTGAGGTTCGACGCGGCGAGATCGTTACGATGATCGGTGCAAACGGCGCCGGGAAATCGACGGTAATCAAATGCATCTGCGGCCTGCTCAAGTCAACGGCGGGAAGTGTGAGCCTGTTTGGCGAGGACGTAACCGCCCTGCCTGCGGACCGCCTAGTCAGGAAAGGTCTGTCGGTTGTGCCAGAGGGACGCCGCCTCTTTACCAAAATGACGTTGAAAGAAAATCTTGAACTGGGCGCTTACACGCGAAATGACTCGTCCGCCGTACGCCGCGACATGGAGCGTGTCTTAACTCATTTCCCCGAATTGCGCGATCGACTCTCAGCGATTGCCGGAACGTTCAGCGGTGGGCAGCAGCAGATGGTGGCAGTCGCGCGCGCGATGATGAGCAATCCGAAAATCATGATGCTCGACGAGCCCACCATTGGCCTCGCTCCGGTCGTTGTCGATCGCATTTCGCACCTTCTTCTGGAAATAGCCAAGAGCGGGGTCGATATTCTCGTAATCGAGCAGAACGCTGAAGTCGCCCTCTCGATGTCCAATCGGGCTTACATCCTCGAGGGCGGCCGTGTGATTGCGGAAGACGATGCGAAAACTCTGGCTCAAAGCGAACAGGTTCAGAAAGCTTACCTCGGGATCTAGAGTTTCATGAACCGAGCTTTGACGGAAATTCTCACTCGCACCGCATGGGCGTTAGGTAGTCAGAGCCATTTTTCCTTCAGATTCCTAGCGTGTGCAATGTCGCCCGAGTGTTAGTTATGTACCGGTCACGTCACGCTGATCTGAATGACCAGTCCACACCCTTTCATTGGAATACCGTTGTTCTGCTCGATTCCGATGGCTCAAATCTGGCCGCTAGCCACGGCAGACGACATAAACATGGGGAGCCCCCACTTACATGGAGATTGACATGACAGGGCAACAAGACAATTCACCTGATCGGGCCATCGTGCCCGGCATGATTGGGATTATCACCGGCGCCGCGTCAGGGATCGGGGAAGGCATTGCTATCAAGTTCCTGCAAATGGGCTGCTCAGTTCTTGCAGTTGATATGAATGCGGAGGCCCTTGAGCGGTTCCAGCAGCGCCATGCCGACGCGGGGCCTCGCCTCTCATGTGCTTCGGCCGACGTAACGGACGAAACGAGTCCCGGGAAACTTTTTGCGTTATGCCGCGAACGCCTAGGCGAACCTAATTTTCTGGTCAACAACGCCGGCCTCGGCAGCGCAAAGGCCGCCTTGGAGACTTCCGACGAGACATGGCATCGCTACATCGATATCAATCTCGGTAGCGTATTTCGGATGTCGCGACAGGCAGTGTTGGAAATGAAGGATGGCGGTTCGGTGGTCAACCTCGCGTCTGTGTGGGGCATGGTCGGCTTTCGCGGGAGTGCTCCTTATTCTGCCGCGAAGGCTGGCGTAATCGGCCTCACCCGCCAAATGGCCGCTGACTACAGCCGTCGAGGAGTTCGTTTTAATGCCGTGTCGCCGGGATTTATTGCAACACCGGCCACATTCGAGCGTATCAAGAGCAATCGTTGGCTCGTAGGCGCCATGGTGGATCAGGCGCCGCTCGGTCGCACCGGAACGCCCTCGGATATCGCCGAGGCCGTTTATTTCCTGGCCTCCGGAGCCGCTTCATTCATTACCGGCGTGATCCTGCCCGTCGACGGTGGATGGACAGCAACACACTATGCGCCGGACTTGGAAGAACAAGCCGTCTAGACGCACCGCTTCGACACATCGGGCTGCCCTGTACTTGCCAACGAGTTCGGTAAAGTAATCCGGAGTATTCAAACAAGACAGCCGGTTACGGAACCCATCACCGGAGAAACTTATGAAGTCGGGTACTGCAAAATTGCGTCAATTGATGACGTCGGACATCCCGCCGGTAGTACCGCTCGTGCTTGATCCGATTAGCGCGAAACTCGCAGAGGCTAGTGGCTTTCAGGCGCTTTATCTAGGTGGTGGCGCGTTGGGCTATCTGAAGTCTGTAACCGAGGCTAACCTCACAGTCACGGAGATGGCTCAGGCGGCCCTGGACATCAGAGCGGCATGCCCCCTGCCCCTAATCCTCGACGGCGCGTGCGGTTGGGGAGAGCCGATGCACATGCATCGCACGATCGCGATGGCAGAAGCAGCGGGCTTCGCGGCAATCGAGATCGAAGACCAGATATTCCCTAAGCGCGTTCATCACCACATCGGTATCGAACATGTCGTTCCCATCGAGCTGGCGACCCAGAAAATTGAACAAGCGGTCGCCGCTCGACAAGATGAAGATTTCATCATTATCGCGCGCACCAATGCTTGCATTACCGATGATCTGGACGAAGCGCTGAGGCGAGCAGAGGCATATAAGCGCGCCGGCGCCGATATGCTCATCGTTATCCCTACGAACCCGGAGCAATACCGCGCGATCGGAGAAAGAATTGACGGGCCGCTGGTCTACATGACGCTCGAAGGGCTGGAGTCGATCGGGATGTCGCTCACCGACGTTGGCAGCCTCGGCTACAAACTCGTGATCGATGCAACCACGCCGTTTTATGCCCGCCAGAAGGTCTTGCGCCTTTGTTACGAGGCCATGGCCAAAGGTCTTCCGGATCCTACGCTTGGACGAGGCTACAAGGAAGAACTCTCTCATGTCTTTGATGCCATTAATATCCAGAGACTGATTGATGTCGAGAAGAACACTGTCGAAAAGTAGCAGGTTGCGCCCGCAGGAACATTGCTCCCTCCGGACGGGAGAGAGTTGAGGGAAATCAAAGGGACACGAAATGGACGTCAATCTAAGGGATAAGGTCGCAGTTATCACGGGCGGGACCACGGGAATCGGTTTCGCCACTGCAGAACTGTTCGCGCGAGAAGGTGCCAAAGTCGCGATCTGCAGCAGCACGCAGAAGAATGTGGACCAGGCGATCGCGGCGTTGACAGATAAAGGCTATGACGTCTATGGCCAGGCGGTCGACGTGTCGAATCGCGAGGAAATCCTTGGTTTCGCCGACCGGGTCGAAAACGTCTTCGGGGGTATCGACGTTTGGATCAGCAATGCCGGCACTTTCCTCAAAATGAAGCTGATCGACACCCCTGAGGACGAATGGCACAAGACCATGGACGTCAATCTGAAGTCTGTCTACTACGGCGGATTGATCGCCTCCGACAAACTCAAAAAGCGTGGCGGTGGAGTGTTGATTAACGCGGCGTCGTTCGGAGCGCTGATACCTGTTCTAGGCAGCGGAGCCTACGCTGCCTCCAAAGCAGCAGTGGTCAATATGACCGGTTCGCTCGCTGGTGAACTGGCGCCTTTCAACATCCGGGTCGTTGGCTTTATCCCCGGCCTCATCGAGACGCCGATGACGGCCGATTTTGTTGCGACCAAACGAGACTCGCTGGCAAGTCAGGTCGCGCTGAATCGACTGGGCACTCCCGCCGAGGTCGCCAAGGTGTTGCTGTTTCTTGCCTCCGATTGCGCCTCCTACATTACTGGAACAAGTGTCGAAATTGCCGGCGGAAAATTCTGCGTGCAGAACCCTGCAAACGCATGGGCCTAAGCAACATGTCCCAGCGGACGCACTCATCACGTACCTCAACGAGTCAATAGGAGAAGATTTTGACGAGACTTACCGGCAAGATCGCGTTCGTAAGCGGTGCAGGCGGCGGCATCGGTCACGCTATTTGCGAGCGCTATTTGGCGGAAGGCGCACTGGTGGCTGCCGCTGACATCGACCGTGACATGGCGGAAGCGGCAATAGGGCCATCCAAAGCAGCGGGCCGCGCGATAGCTCTTCGTTGTGACGTAGGTGACAGCGACAGCGTACGCGAAGCCATTTCGCGCACGGTCGCCGCGTTTGGCAGCCTCAACGTGATCTGCAATGTCGCGGGTGGCTCAACGTCCCAAGACGGCCGCGTGACTGAAGCGCCGGAATCTGAATTCTGGCGTGCAATCAAGCTGGACCTATTCGGCACGTTTATATGCTGCAAACATGGCCTGCCGGAACTCATGAAGGCGGGTGGCGGCTCGGTGATCAATATGGCTTCGATGGTCGCTTTAATGGCCGTGCCCGAACGAGATTGCTACACGGCAGCCAAGGGAGGAGTCGTGGCGCTTACGCGCTCGATGGCCGCAGGATATGCACGTCACGCGATCAGAGTGAATGCTATCGCGCCCGGCATTACGCTCACCCCACGCGTGCAGGCTTATCTCGACGCCAACCCCGCATCGAACTCGTTAGCTGACCGGCACCTGCTTGGTTTGGCCGAAACAGTCGATATCGCTCATATGGCGGTCTATCTCGCTTCAGATGAATCGCGTGTCGTCACCGGGCAAGTGCTGGCGGTAGACAGTGGGGTCACGATCTGTTGAACGGCCGCACGCATCTTAAGACGAGCCCGTGAATCCCGACGTCCGCTTGCTGACAACGCTTGTAAGCTCGGACGGAGTTGCCCTCCGGTCCACGCAATCATTCTTCCTGTCGTGCGAACGGAGCACTGAGCCAGGCGAGCGGGCGGGATACGCTCACCCGACCGACCGGCGCGACGTAAGTCCTCCGTCGACGGTAAAAATTGCGCCGGATGTGTATGTCGACTTATCGGACGCGAGGTACACGAAGAGCTCGGCGATCTCGTCCACTGACGCTGCCCTATTCAACGGATAGTTCGCAAGCAGCTCTATGTAACGCGACGGATCTCCGTGTAAGCGCTGTGCGTGCCCCGCAAGCACTCTCCGAACGCGGTCGGTATCGACCGGTCCCGGATTGACACCAATCACGCGAACATTGTCATCCGCGAGGCTGCGGCCGCCCAGCGCACGGGTGAAGGCCATCAACGCCGCATTGCCAGTCGTCCCCGCAATGTAGTTGAAGTCAAAGTTCTCGCCACCACTGCCAATGTTGTTCAGGATCACCCCGCCGCCGCGCGCTTTCATCAAAGGATAAATTGCGCGGGTAAGGTTGATATAGCCGAACACCTTCAGCTCCCAGCCAGCTCGCCATTGTGCTTCATCTACTTCCCATAGGTCTCCACCTGGAATGTCGCCTGCGTTGTTGATCAGCACGTCGGCGTCTCGGCCAAACCCGGCGATCTGAGCGGCGGCACCCGGTGCCGTCATATCGACTGACAGTACCTCTGTACTCACGCCAAACGCGGCGTCGGCGCGCTTTGAGATCGCATCTAGCTTGTCGGCCGAGCGCGCCACAAGGAGAAGATCGCAGCCTTCGCGGGCAAACGACATCGCGAGTCCTTCGCCGATGCCTTGAGACGCGCCGGTAATCAAAACTTTCTTTGCCTTCAGGCCCAGATCCATGTCATTCCCTTCGAGACGTCTGCTGGCATCGAGCGATGCGTCTAAGAAAAGTGCAGATCGGGTGATGTTTGAGCTCCAACCCGCTGCCCATGGCGACCGCGTCACGTTCTTCTAGTGATGGGTCGAACTCTAAAACAGTCGGCATATTTGGTTTCGATCAATGCTGGACGGCGGGCGTGCCGCGTCCCAAGGCTATTCCACGGCCTCGGTCGCAGGGCTTGGAGGACGTTGTGGTCGCGTGCGATGTTTTTCGCGCGGGCGAGGAAAGGACCGGAGCGCGATCCTCCCCGTCAGTTTCCGTCAGAACTTGTGGCGAATTGCGAGACGAGTCACGAATTGATGGTTGTTCGACGAGTCCCCCCCAATCGTAAAGTCTGCGACTGCAGGCGCGCCGGTCGATGACGTCCCGGTTGCCCTTTGATAGCCCGCTGCCAGATATACATCGGTGCGCTTCGACAGGATGTATTGGCCCATGATAGCCACCTGATTGTAGTGCTGGTCCCCGATGGTTACGCCCTTCGTCGTCTGCACGCCCTTTCCGACAAGATAGTCGTATCCAATGCCCAATATCACGTCAGGTCGGTACGCGTAGGTCAAGCCGATATCAGCGTTGTTGAAGCGCGCAGTCTGCCCCGCCAAGGTCCCGGTCATGTTCGCGTACTGGACATTGGAACCGGACGCAGCCAAGGTAAAAGGGCCAATCTTATAACTGGCGGCGATGACACCCACCTGATATGCCGATGCGCTGACATATCCCTTATTGAGAGAGAAAGCGAGCAGCGACACTCCGTTGGCGTTTGACGTGAACCACCCCTGCCCCGCTGTCGCAGAAGTAGGATTCTTGAAATACTCGAACGCAGCAGCAATCGAAAACGGTCCCCCGGTATAACCCATCCCTAGCGAGTAGCCGCTATTGCCGGTCACATTACCAGCCACGCCTCCGACCATATATTCCGCGCCGTAGGAGAAGCCGTGATAGTTTGGGCTCATGTAGCGTATCGAGTTATTCGCCCGAATAGAATTTGCCGTGTTATCGATATCACCCGGGTGCGAAAAGATGGATGTCGAGATCAATCCTGCGACAGACAGCGGCGACGGAAAGTAGACCACCATGTCGATCTGCCGACCGAATGTCAGGCTGCCGTAACTATCGCTGGCCAGCCCAACCCATGCCTGACGTCCAAACGCCGTCCCACCCTGCGCGAACTGACCGTTGTTGATGTTAAGTCCGGATTCGAGCGTGAAGATTGCACGCAGGCCGCCGCCAAGATCTTCCTTCCCGGTTAAACCCCATCGGCTTCCGTTGATGCCGTTTATGGAGTCCAGATACACCCGTCTACCGCCGGCATTGTTGCTCTGGAACATGACTCCTTCGTCGAGAACCCCGTATAGAGTGACCGAGCTCTGGGCTTGCACGCCGGAAGCGAACATGGAAAGGGCCACGCAGAATAGCAATTTTCGTTTCATCCTTGTCTCCTTGGTACGTCATACTAATTAATTATTAGACTTGTTATATTTCGCCTGACTTGCTGCCACAATGGATGGCACGCAATCGCTGTCGCAAATACATGAAGCAATTCCGTAAGACGGCATGCAATGAACCCCTCACCTAGTCATCGTCGGTTCTTCGACAACTAGCCGTTCTCTGCCCGCTGGCCGAAAGGAGCCTTGATACTCTCGCTTTCATCTCGATTAACGAATGCTTGCCGTTGGCACCGGGAATTCCTGACCGTCCGGCTCATTGTAGGTGTCTCTCTGCCCCCAAGTTTTGCTAATTCTGGCAAGCACCTTTGCTCACTTCTTGCTACAGCTTCGTGGTCGCACTGCGTAACAAATAGCGGTCGCGGTTCATTTCAGTCGCCCATGGATACCAGAGATACTCCGGTGTCCTTAAGCACTGTAAGCGCTCATTTCCGTGGAATAGGGGTTTATCCGCAGTTCCGCATCGTCGGCTCAATGTAGTGGCTTCCAGAACTCACCTTGACGCGAAACCGGATGAGCGAACCCACGCGTCGCAACTTCGGCGATTCGCCGCATCGCTTTCAAGCAACTAACCCCCAGCAATCGCGTCAACCAAAACTCCAACCGTCGTGACACCCGACGGCTGAATCACGACATCACGTATGTCGATCGCCGAGGACGCGCATTCACGTCCCCCACCTTTGCATCATCAGCAAGGGTGCTTGCCACTACGCCACGTAGGCACGGCCACACCCGAGTCCTAGAATCCTCAACATCGATTCGCAGCTATTCAGTCGCAGGATTTCCGTAACGGAAGGGATGAACAATGGAAGAATTGACCGCAAGCTGGACCCGTCCAGGCAGCGTCGCCGACGGAGATCATGTCGGAATCTGGTTGGCAGACTTTGAGGAGGCACTGCGCGCAGGGGACGGAGCCAATCTGGCGTCGCTGTTCGCCGACGAATGTCATTGGCGCGACCTGCTCGCCTTCACATGGAATATCAGCCCGCACGAGGGCACAGCGGCGATCGTGAACTGCCTGCTCGCGGTCCAACCCACAATTCAGGCCCAAAATTTCAGAGTGGCTACGAACCGTACCCCGCCACGTGAGGTCAAGCGCGCAGGCGTGTCCGTCATCGAAGCGATATTCGAGTTTGAGACGACGCTTGGACGGGCACACGGCGTCGTTCGACTACTCGCCGCGCAACCGGACAAGGCATGGGTGCTGATGACCTCCCTCGATGAACTAAAGGGTCGTGAGGAGCCGATCAATGAGCGGCGCCCCGGTGGGTCCGCGTATTCGCGAAATTTCGGCGGTGAAAACTGGGCGGATCGGCGCGCCAAAGAGCAGGCGTTTGACGACCGCGAACCTTCGGTGCTGATCATCGGGGCCGGTCAGGCGGGACTCAGCGTCGCGGCAAGGTTGAGGCGAATGGGGGTCGACGCTCTGGTTGTCGACAAGCTGGCGAAGGTTGGGGACGTTTGGCGCGAACGGTATCACTCATTGGCGCTTCATAACCAGGTTGCGCTGAACCATATGGCTTATATGCCCTTCCCTCCGAGTTGGCCAAAGTATCTCCCCAAGGACATGCTCGGCAACTGGATGGAGACCTACGCGTGGGCCATGGAAATCAACGTGTGGACCGGCACGACGTTTGTCGAGGGACGATATGACGAGGCCGTTGGCCATTGGAATGCGCAAATCCGTCGCGCCGATGGGTCCGAGCGTGTGTTGCACCCGCGGCACGTCGTTTTCGCAAACGGCGTTGTAGGCGCTCCCAAGAAAGCAAAGGCTCCCGGCCTTGAGGACTTCAAAGGCGAAATCTTGCATACGCACGGCTACACCGAAGGTTCCCGTTGGCGTGGAAAAAACGCATTGGTTCTTGGCGCGGGCACAAGCGGCCACGATATCGCGCAAGATCTCTGCGAAAGCGGCGCAAACGTCAAGCTCATCCAGCGGGGTTCGATCACCGTGGCCAGCGTCGATGCCGCCGGCATCAACCACGGGCTCTACTACAACGAAGGACTGCCGCTTGAGGATTGCGATCTGATCGCCGCCTCCGGCACCTATCCGTTGCTCGTGCGTGGCTACAAAATGAACGTCAAAAAGATGCAAGAGATCGACAAAGATCTGCTTGCAGGCCTTGAAGCCAGAGGAATGAAACTGGACTTTGGGGAGGACGGCACGGGCCATCAGATGAAGCTGCGCCGGCGCTTCGGCGGCTATTACCTTAACTGCGGCGCATCTGATTTGATCATCAACGGCCAGATTGGACTCCTGCAATACGAGGACTTCGAGCGCTTCGTGGCCGACGGCGCGTTGATGAAAGACGGTCGCGTTGAGAAGGCCGATCTTCTGGTCACCGCCACTGGGTACCAGAATCAACAGGAAGTGGTACGGGAAATCCTTGGCGAGGAAATTGCCGGCAAAGTTGGGCCGATCTGGGGCCTCGATGCCGATGGCGAACTTGCGAACATGTTCAAGCCAACTGCCCAGAAGGGACTGTGGTTCATCGGCGGCGGTTTCGCCCATGCCCGGATCTATTCGCACTACATGGCACTGCAAATTACAGCGCGCGAAGCTGGCTTGATCGCTTGAGATCGCAACACGGAGTGTTTAATGCATGATTTGAGTGGAAAGGTGGCGCTCGTCACCGGTGCAGGTTCAGTTGGCGAAGGCTGGGGCAACGGCAAGGCAACGGCCGTGCTCCTCGCCCGTCAGGGCGCCAACGTCTACGGAGTGGACATTAGTGCGGAAGCTCTCGCCAGCACAAGCGCGATCATGAAGCAGGAGGGGCATAGCAATTGGGCCGCTCGCGCCTGCAACATGATGGTAAGCACGGACGTGAAGGCAGCGGTCGACGACTGTCTTGCACGGTTCGGCCGCATTGACATCCTCGTCAACAATGTCGGTGGCAGTGCGCCAGGGGATCCGGTCACCATGACCGAGGAAGTTTGGGACACGCAGTTGGACCTGAACCTCAAGACAGCATTCCTCGGCTGCAAGCACGTGCTACCTGTCATGGAGCAACAGTTCGAGGCTGAGGGAAAAGGCGGCGCAATTGTCAACGTGTCCAGCATTGGATACATGAGTTTCCAGGTCGGAGGGCGTGTAAACGCTGCATATGCGGCCTCGAAAGCCGGCGTTGTAGCGTTCAGCCGTTCCACCGCAATTGCATATGTCAAGAAGGGCATCCGCGTTAATACGGTCATCCCCGGGGTCATGCACACACCCCTCGTCGAGCATCGGCTCGTCAGCCAACTAGGCTCCTCCGACGCTGCGGCGCTCGTAGCCAAACGGAATGCAAGTGTGCCAATGGGCCGAATGGGCGACGCGTGGGACGTGGCCAACGCTGTGCTCTTCCTCGCCAGCGATGAAGCACGCTACATCACTGCCACGCAGCTGGTCGTAGACGGTGGCATGACCGCTGCCCGGCCCGGAGCCTGAAGCACAGTCACTTTGGTTCAGGCCACTGGACCGATGCGCACTTTAGCGCTTCGGCAAGCCGCCGAATTGTTGGCGAAGCAAAGAAACAGGAGACCCACATGAGCCGCTCAATTATCATTTCCTGCGCCCTAACGGGCGGAGGCGACACGACCGCCCTAAGCCCGCATGTCCCCGTCACGCCTGAGCAGATCGCCAACGAGGCGTTGGCTGCTCGCGCTGCCGGCGCCTCGATCGTGCACATCCACGTGCGCGACCCTGAGACCGGAAAGCCTAGTCGCGAAACAGCCCTTTACGCAGAGGTTGTGCGCCGAATCCGCAACTCGGGCAGCGACGTGCTGATCAACCTGACGACCGGCGCTGGCGGCCGATACATCCCTGACGACACCGATCCGAACCGCAATGCGATCGACGGGATGGCAAGCCCCGAAGATCGGATGGCACACGTCCTTGAATTGCGCCCCGATATCTGCAGCCTCGATATCGGGACAATGAACTTCAGCAAGTACGCGTTCCTCAATCTTCCGAGTCACGTGGAGCGGATGGCAGCGGCAATTCGCGAGGCTGGCGTGAAACCAGAACTTGAGGTATTCGATCTCGGACACGCAGCGTTCGCGCGCCATCTGTGCGAGCGAGGTTTGTTTGCTGATCCTCCGTGGCTGCAGCTTTGTCTGGGCATCCCGTGGGGTGCCCCAGCAAGCACTGAGTCGATGCAAGCACTCAAGAATATGGTTCCCGAAGGCAGCCAATGGAGCGCCTTCGGAATTTCGCGTCATCAGTTCCCGATGGCGGCGCAGGCGGTCCTCCTGGGCGGCCACGTGCGCGTGGGGCTGGAGGACAATCTCTATTTGAGCCGTGGCCAGCTCTCACCCGGCAATGCGCCGATGGTTGAACGAGCCGCGCGCATCATCGGCGAACTCGACGCAGAGGTGGCGACACCCGCACAGGCACGCGAAATCCTGCACATTGGCTGAGTGGTAAAAGCAGAGGAGCACACAATATGTCTCGCTTGGAGATGCCGCCAGAAGCGGCCATGACGCCGGCGCAAGCAGCAGTTTGTGCTGAAACGGTCGCAGGGCGCCGAGGGAAGGTACCGGCGCCAATGATCGCGTGGCTGCGCAATCCGGAGTTGGCACGTCGCGGGCAGAAACTCGGAGAGCTACTGCGCTTCGAGACCACACTGGAGCCGAACCTCACGGAGCTCGCGATCCTTGTTTGCGGGCGCCATTGGACCTCGCATCATGAGTGGACAGCGCACAAGGCGATGGCGTTGAAGGCCGGACTTGATCCAGACGTCATCGCGGCGATTGCTGCACGTTCCACACCGCGATTCGACGATGCGAGGCAACGGGCAGTCTACGAGGTTTCATCGACCCTGCTCTCAAGTGGCCGCGTGCCAGACGCTCTGTATGCGTTTGGCGTTGATCTGCTTGGCGAACAGGGGATGGTAGAGCTTGTCGGCGTTCTTGGGTACTACTGCTTTGTGTCGCTGACCCTCAACACGTTCGAGCTTGGCCTGCCGAGCAGCATCGCGCCGGAATTACAAGATCCGGACTTTCAGCAGCGCGCGGCAAAGGAATGAGCAGCGAGACCCGGTCGCATAACGCAGTGCGGCTCGACTGGCTGGCCACTCAGCGTGAAGACCCGCTGGATCCAGGGCAGCCCATCGTCGACGCCCATCATCATCTATACGATAGGCCGGGATCCAGGTATCTGCTGGACGACATTCTCACCGACCTGCGCAGCGGCCACAACGTGCTCGCGACAGTATTCGTGCAAGCAAGGGCGATGCACCGGGCCAGCGGCCCGGAGGCCATGAAGTCGATCGGCGAAACGGAGTTTGCTAATGGGATCGCAGCCATGTGCGCCAGTGGCAGTTATGGCAACGTGCGAGTATGCGAGGCGATCGTTGGGTTTGCGGATCTACGGATCGGAGGTTCGGTACAACCCGTGCTGGAGGCCCACATCGCTGCCGCCGGCGGCCCGGTATCGTCAGGTGGCCGTTTCCGCGGAATCCGGCAAATCGCTGCCTGGGATCCCGATTCGGCCTTATTGAACCCAGCGTACCCAACGAGCGAGGATATGTTTGATACGCCGGAGTTTCGCGCAGGGTTCGCTCGACTAGCGCCCTCTGGCCTCAGCTTCGATACGTGGCTGTTTTTTCATCAGATTCCACGACTGACTGCGCTCGCGCGCGCGTTCCCACAGACACCGATTGCGGTCAATCATTGCGGCGGGATTCTCGGAATCGGACGTTATGCCGGGCGCCGCAAGGAAGTATTCGCCCAGTGGTCAGCATCGCTGAGCGAGCTCGCCGCCTGTCCGAACGTTGTAATGAAACTGGGCGGACTCGGCATGCGGCTATCAGGGTTTGAGTTCGACGCGCTGGAACACGCGCCCTCGTCCATTCAATTGGCAGAAGCGTGGCGGCCGTGGATCGAAACGTGCATCGAGGCGTTCGGACCTGAGCGCTGTATGTTCGAGAGCAACTTTCCCGTAGACAAGGGAAGCTACAGCTATGGCATTGGCTGGAACGCCATGAAGCGCCTCGTTGCTGGCGCGAGTACCGACGAAAAGACCAACCTTTTCTGGCGCAGTGCCTCGCGCTTCTATCGTCTGCAAAGTCTGCCCGCGCGCGCGTGACGACAATCCTTAGGAGTCGACAGACGTGAATAGCCGTTTCGAGACGGCTAGAGAGACGGCCGCGCACAACGCTAACGCGCAAGACGCCGCAGTGTGGCGTTGGTTCACTGACCTGATCGAAGATGGAAGACTGCGCTGGTGCAAAGCCCCTGCGGGTTGGCTAGTCAGCTTGGATAACAGGCATCTCGCCACCGAGTCAAATTTTTATGAGGCTATCCGAGTTGCAAAAGCACGGGCAACGGTTGAAGGTTCCAGACAACACGACTCTTCCTCGCGCGGACGCTAGCGCGGCTGTAACTTTTGTCGTTCAAGGCAACTCTGCCAGACAGGCATTGTCGATCTTTTGATGCTCTACCATCTGGCTAGTCAACCCATACAGCGTGTCTCATTGACTTACAAGGACAACTCTCCCGTCATGCTACGTGGGGTGTACTAAACGAAACAAGGCGCCTGAGCGCCTCGCTTTGTTCCAGCGCTGTGGCTGCCAGACTATCAGGGGAGATTCCGCAACTGGACTGGCAACCGCAGTTAGGTCGAGCCACTACTGGCTTGCCGCAGCGCCACTCCCCGCCTTCTTCTGAGCGTTCTGAAGGTTTTGCGGATAGTTTGTGTCGTTGCGTGCTCCCGGGTTATACCCGTTGCTTTCCAGTTGCTTCAATTCGGCATTTTTCTTCGCGCGCGCCTCTTTACGCGCAGCCTTGCGTTGAGCCTTCGTCGTAGCCGCCGATTTCGAAGCCGCTACCGGATTGGCTGCATCCGGGTTGTTACCACTCGTCCCACCACCGCCGCTCTGCGCAAACGCCGGGGCAAAGCATGCCATACTCACTGCAACCGTTGCCAGAAGTACCGCCAATTTTCTTGCAGGTGGGTATCTCATTCTTGTTTCCAGTCGGGTTGTCTATAACAACAGGACGATGCGTCCGCGCATCTCAAGCGAAGCACTGTCTACATCGATATTCCGGCTTGCCGCGATCGGCCTACATGCTCCACCCCGATATCGGGTAACAACGTATAGTGCGGCCGGCCTACCAATATCGCAATCAAACTGACAACTGCAATCAAAATCGTATAAGTCACAAACGGCCAGAGAGCGCCGCCATGCGAAGCAATCAGCAGCGTCGCTATCATCGGCAGCGGACCGGCGAAAATCGCACCTGATGCTTGATAACCGGCGGACAAGCCCGAATACCGCACTGCAGTCGGAAACATCTCGGCGAAGAGCGAAGCCTGTGACGCGAAGGTCGCCGAATGACCGACCCCGAGCAAAGCCGCATACGCTACAGCAATCCAAACCAGGTCCTTCGTCTGAAGGATGATAAAGAAGGGGAAGGCGGCAATCCCCAAAAATATCAGTCCGCCAATGAATACCTTGCGTCGGCCCACGCGGTCCGCCAACATGCCAAAGAGCGGCAGCGTGCAGACCTCTACTGCCGCACCGACGCAGACGACGCCTAGCATGCCCGTCTGGCTAATGCCCAGCGTCTTCACGGCGTATGAAACCATAAAGACAGCGCACATCCAAAAGAAGGTATTCGGAGCTGCTTGAGCCAGCATGACCGAGATGAGTTGCCTCGGGTAGTGTCGAATCAATGTCAACAAGGGTTGACGTTCTGTCGTTCCTTCCGCCCGTGCCTTGACGAAGTCGGGCGACTCAGCCATTCGCCCGCGAATAACGACTCCGATGATCAACATCACCGCACTAGCGAGGAAGGGAACCCGCCACCCCCAAGCCATCAGAGGAGCATGATCTAACTTCGTGATCAGATAGAAAGTGCCGTTGCCGATAAGGAGGCCCAACATCGCCCCGACCTGAGACACGCTCCCATAGAAGCCGCGCTTCGATAGCTCCGCGTGTTCGACAACGGTCACCACCGCGCCCCCATACTCAGCGCCTGCCGATAATCCCTGCACAATGCGCAGCAAAACTAGCAGCATGGCTCCTACAGAACCGGCAGTTTCATAAGTTGGCAAGAGGCCGATCATCACGGTAGCCGCTCCCATGATGACCAGGCTCCACATAAGTGTGGTCTTGCGTCCGATTCTGTCACCGAGATGGCCCGCGATCACACCTCCAATCGGTCGCGCCAGCCAGGCGGTCGAGAAGGTCATGAAGCCAAGAAAAGTCCCCGTCGTCGAATCGAAGGTTGGAAAGAACAGCTTATTCAGGAACAGGGCGGATATGACGCCAAAGATGAAGAAGTCATACCATTCGACAGTTGCGCCGGCCAAGGTTGATGCAACCACAAACCTTCGCTGCCGCGCGCTAGAAGGATAAACATTCGTAGCCATACTGCCGTCTCCTGTCTGCTTTCTTGTAGACATTGCGCCTTCCGCCTGTCTGTATCAATAGCGCCGGCTCGACCAGAGCGTACAGGTCGCCAGGCTCTTCATCGGTTGAGGCCGTCCGGCCGCCGCTACTTCTTGATAAAGGCCGCCCGCGTGCCCCCGTCGACGGGCAAAATCGTACCGTTCACGAATCTGGAAGCATCACTCAGGAAAAACATGATCACGTCGACAATATCTTCTGGTTGCGCGATCCGACCAAGCGGCGAGTCGCCAGAAAGCTTATATCCCGAACCATCTTGCGAGGTTTGCACCGACTCGATCATGGGCGTCGCGACGGTGCCAGGTGCGACTGCATTGACAATCACCCCGGTAGGAGCGAGTTCCGCGGCGAGCACGCCCGTGAGAACATGGACAGCCGCCTTTGTGGCCCCGTAGAAACCCGTCCCCACCTTCGGCCGGATACCTCCAATTGACCCAACGATGACCACGCGCGAAGGATCGGTGACACTCGAGTCCTTTCGTAGCAACGGAAGCGCTTCGCGGACACAGAGCCACGGACCTTTAAGGTTTACGCCAATCATGGCGTCAACTTGCTCCAGCGTATGTTGCTCCAAAGACCCCGTTCGGATCACCCCCGCAGAACAGATCATCGCGTCGAGTTTCTCCGAATGTCGCTTGATCTCATCGAAGGCGGCCTTAACGCTCTCAGCGTTTCCGACGTCACATCGTTGGAAGCGATATCGTGGAGCGTCCGCCGATTCCTCTGCTTTGCCTTCCGAAAGGTCGAGCACCCACACTGTCCAGCCGTCCGTCATAAGCTTCTCGACGGTGCACCGGCCGATGCCCGACGCTCCTCCGGTTACAACTGCTGTCTTTGACATAGACCTACCCTCTCCTAGATATGAAATATTTGATGGCGGCAATGCAAAACAAGCGCACGAAAAGCCGCCTCTGTGCGCTCAAGTATAGACTCCACGGGGCGTCCAATCTTTGCGCCAGACGGTAAGGATCTTGCCCGATTTGGTGCATTCGAACTGCTAATATGGGAGCCGAATTGATGCATTCTTGACAGGTCAACGCGCGCTTTATCAAAAGCGCTGTTCGCCATCAGCTCTATATATTCCACTCGGATTACCGGAACGCCAACGGTTAATCACATTTGGTATTAAATTAAGGAGACTTGCATGTCCGACGATTCCATCCGGGCCGCAATCAAAGCACACCTCGGCGTTAATCTCGAATGGCTTGCGAAAAGGCGGGAAGACATCGTCGACGCCGATCTGAAGATTGTCGATCCCCACCATCATGTGTGGGACATGCCGGGCAACCGATACCTGTTCGACGAGGCCTTGGCCGACTTTCAGTCTGGACACAATGTCGTGTCCACCGTTCACGTCCAGTGCCATTCCATGTATCGGGCTGAAGGACCTGAAGAAATGAAGCCAGTCGGAGAAACCGAGTTCGTCAATGGTGTCGCTGCCCAAAGCGCAAGCGGCGAATACGGTTCAGCCAGGGTTTGCTCGGGGATCATCGGAACCACCGACCTCATGTTAGGTGATCGCGTCCAGCCGGTTCTGGAAGCGCATCTTCTGGCAGGCGGTGGACGTTTTCGGGGGATCAGGCCTACTGCGGCGTGGCACGAAAGCTCACAGGTCCGGGCGCTGAACATCCCGCCGCATATCTTGATGCAAGACCAGGCGCGAGCCGCTATCAAGTGCATAGACCATCTTCGGCTTACGCTCGATTTGTGGGTGTTCTTTACTCAACTCGACGAGGCTCTCGATGTCTGTCGCTCGTTCCCAAATCTGAAGGTCATCATCAATCATGTCGGCGGCCCGGTCGGAATTGGCCCTTACGTCGACCAGAAGGAGGCTGTATTCAAGGAATGGCGAAGCAGGATTGAAGCGTTGGCCAAGCAACCCAATACCGTCATCAAGCTCGGTGGTCTCGCAATGCGCTACGGCGGGTTTAATTTCAATCAGCTCCCAGAACCGCCTTCGTCGGATCTTCTCGTTGAGAAATGGAAGCCGTATATTGATGTCTGTATCGAAAGTTTTGGTCCTCAGCGATGCATGTTTGAAAGCAATTTCCCGGTAGATCGCGGCATGTGCAATTACCACGTGCTTTGGAATGCGTACAAGAAGATGACGCGCTCCTACTCTGCCGACGAACGCGAGTATTTATTCAGCAAGACCGCGGCAGAGACTTACCGCTTAGCCATTTAGTCGCAATTACATTCGCCCGAGGAGCAGTAACGATCGTAGATTTTGCAGGTATCCTTGGGCGAATTTCCTACAGCAGGCGAAGCCTGTGGTTTGTCGACCAATAGTACGCATTCCTGCGGCCTGCACTCGGCACGCCGAGCTGCCGCCGCAGAGAAAACGCCCTTACTGGCTCAATAGATCAACCATTTCAGGAACTGCAGCGAATAGATCGCCAATAAGACCATAGTCGGCCACACTAAAGATTGGCGCCTCTGCATCCTTGTTGACCGCGACGATCACCTTCGAGTCTTTCATGCCTGCCAGATGTTGAATAGCCCCCGAGATGCCGACCGCAATATACAATTTCGGTGCGACGATCTTGCCCGTTTGTCCCACCTGGTAGTCGTTGGGGACGAAGCCGGCATCTACTGCCGCACGCGACGCACCCAGCGCGCCGCCCAATCTATCGGCTAGGGGTTCGAGCACCTTCGTGTAGTTCTCTCCACTACCCAAACCACGCCCACCCGATACGACAACGTCCGCACCGGTGAGCTCCGGTCGATCGAGCTTTGTCACCTGACGGCTCATGAACAGTGAGACTCCCGAATCTGGAGCTGCCGCAATCTTCTCGATCGAGGCGCTGCCGCCGTTAGTGGCCGCAGCGTCGAAGCCCGTCGCCCGCACCGTAATCACCTTGATCGGATCAGCCGACTGCACCGTTGCAATCACATTGCCCGCGAACACGGGACGTATGAATGTGTCCGAGCTTTCAACTGCAGTGATGTCGCTGATCTGCGCAACGTCAAGCCTCGCTGCGATGCGCGGAGCAACGTTCTTTCCGTACGCCGTCGCTGGTAACACGATGTGCGAGTAGTTATCCGCAACGCTTACAACAGTCCCTTCAACATTTTCGGCAAGCCTCTCAGCCAGATGAGGCGCGTCAGCCAGCAGGACCTTGGAAACGCCGGCTATTTTTGTTGCTACCTCAGTTGCCTCCTGCGCGTCGTATCCAGCGATCAGCAGGTGAATCTCGCCGCCGGTAAAAAGTGAGATGACCGCCGCTGCAGTCACCGCGTTCAAAGTAGCGCCCTTGACGGCCGCATTGTCATGCTCGGCTACTACAAGAATCGTCATTCTGCTCACTCCTTTCACATCACCTTTGCTTCGCTTCTCAGCTTCTCGACAAGCGTCTTTACGTCCGGAACGATCACACCGGCCGAACGCTTCGGCGGGTCGGCGAACTTCAGCGTCTTCAGACGTGGCGTCACATCGACGCACAGATCCTCGGGCTTTATCATTTGCAAGGGCTTCTTCTTTGCTTTCATCAGGTTAGGCAGCGTCACGTAGCGCGGCTCGTTCAGTCGCAGATCGGTCGTCACCACGGCCGGCAATGCCAGCGAAAGGGTCTCTGCACCACCGTCTACCTCGCGCGAAACGATGACCCGACCGTCGACGACGTCGACCTTCGAAGCAAACGTCGCCTGCGGCAGACCAGCCAACGCGGCCATCATCTGACCGGTTTGGTTCGAGTCGTCATCGATCGCCTGTTTGCCGAAGATGATCAGCTGTGGCTGCTCCTTATCAACTACCGCCTTGAGCAGCTTTGCGACCGCCAGTGGCTGCAGTTCTTCGTTCGACTCAATCAGGATTGCGCGATCCGCTCCCATCGCCAGCGCGGCACGCAACGTTTCCTGGCATTGCGCGACGCCTGCCGAAACTACGACCACTTCCGTCGCTACACCCGACTCCCTCAAGCGCACAGCCTCTTCAACTGCGATCTCGTCGAAAGGGTTCATCGACATCTTGACGTTCGTAACATCAACGCCACCGCCGTCCGATCTCAAACGTACCTTGACGTTGTAATCGACAACTCTCTTTACCGCGACGATAACTCGCACTCGTCCTCCGATTTCACTGATTCGACTTGTCCGCACCTTTCGGCGCAGGACCTTCGGCCATAGGTCGCTACATCAATATGATTTCGGCAAGCCGAGCACCTTCTCTGCGATGAAGCACATGATCATCTGGGGGCTAACGGGAGCCAAACGCGGAATAAAGGATTCTCTCAAGTACCGCTCAACGTGATATTCCTTGGCATACCCCATGCCGCCCAATGTTGCGATCGCCGTCTGGCACGACTGAAAAGCGGCTTCGGCCGCGAGATATTTGGCGCTGTTGGCCTCTGCACCGCATGACTTGCCGGAATCGTAGAGCGTCGCGGCCTTCATCACCATCAGGTTTGCGGCCTCGAGTTGCATCCATGCCTGCGCTAGCGGGTGCTGAATCGCCTGGTTTTGCCCGATCGGACGACCGAACACGACGCGTTCCTTTGCATACTGCGTGGCGCGCCGCAGCGCGACCTGTCCAAGGCCAATTGCTTCGGCCGCGATAAGAATGCGCTCCGGGTTGAGCCCGTGGAGCAGATATTTGAACCCTTGCCCTTCCTCGCCGATCATGTCCGCGACCGGAACGCGCAACCCGTCGATGAACAACATATTCGAATCAACGGCCTTGCGACCCATCTTTTCGATCTCCCGTACCTCCACACGGCTACGGTCGAGATCGGTATAAAACAGACTCAGGCCGTCAGTCGGCTTAGCCGCCTTTTCCAAGGCGGTGGTGCGCGCGATGATCAGCATCTTGTTCGCTACCTGAGCCGTCGAAATCCAGATTTTTCTACCAGTAATAACAAAGTGGTCCCCGTCGCGCACAGCCTGCGTCTTCAAATGGGTGGTATCAAGTCCTGCGTCCGGCTCCGTAACCGCGAAGCACGCTTTGTGCTCACCTCTGATGAGCGGCGGGAGGAATCTTTTCTTTTGGTCTTCTGTTCCAAAAACCTGAACAGGGTTAAGGCCAAATATATTCATGTGAACCGCCGAGGCGCCCGACAAGCCCGCTCCCGAAGCGCTGATCGTTCGCATCATCAGTGCAGCTTCGGTCATCCCTAGACCCGCCCCACCGTAATCGGGCGACATCGCGATGCCAAGCCAGCCGTTCTCCGCCAGAGTTTGATGAAAATCGTGAGGAAAGCTGCCGCTACGATCACGCTCCAGCCAGTACTCGTCGTCAAACTTCTCACACACCTTTTCGATGGACGCCTGTATCGACAGTTGATCCTCGTTGAGATCAAAATTCATAATATTGCACTCCTAAAGTTCTATTTGATACTAACTAAAGCAATCAAGGTAGAAGTAGATCCAGCATGGGATTAGGCCAGTCCTTGCCGCTCTAATTGTCCAGGTTCTTCCGAATCCATCGAGCCGATGCAGTCTACGCAGAGCCCCTTATGAACGTTCAGACGACAGCAACCTTTCCGCTAGCCGAAGATGAGGCCGATCAACCATTTTTCCGTCCAACGTCGCGACGCCGTCGCCTGCGTCAAACGCGGCGATGATGCGGCGCGCCCAGGCGAGTTCCTCTTCGGATGGCGTAAACACTTGGTTGATCGGACGAAGTTGCCCGGGATGTATTGCTGCCTTCGCCGAGAAACCATCTTCCTTCGCCTCTCGCGCTTCACCCTCCACGCTCCGCATATCCGTAATTTCGGCTGAGATCGCGTCGACGGCCTGCACCCCCGCGTTGGCCGCGGCAATTAAGCACAGAGCTCGCGCATGCGCGAATGCACCCACCCACCGACCGTTCGCCTTTCTCCGGACAGCGCCGATATCCGCAGCAAGATCTTCGGCGCCCCACATCAGCGCCACAAGCCTCGGCGAGACGTCCCTGTATGACTCAAGACGAAAGAGTGACGACGACGTTTCAGTCACGATCGGTAGAATCTTTGCTGGCGATCCATTACGAGGGTACACCGCCTCGAACGCGTCGAGATAATGTCCGAGCTGTCGAACATCTTCGGCACTGGTCGATTTCGGCAAGACGATTCCGTCTGGCCGGTGCCGCATGACAATGGCGAGATCGTCCAACGTAGCGCCGCTTTCGAGATCGTTTACTCGAACGTACAAATGCTTGTTGACCTCGCTTCGGCGTTGAGCAAGAAATACGTCCAGACATGCTCTTGCTTCAGATTTCTTGCTCGCCGCGACGGAATCCTCCAAGTCGAAGATTAACGCGTCCGCTTCGCCCTCGATCGACTTTTCAAGTTTCCGAAGGCTATCCGCCGGCACAAACATAAACGAGCGAATCATGCTGCGCTCCGACGCATCATCGCAGTGCGCACGCATCGGCAAACGGTCTCACCAGTCTGTTTGGTTGCGATATGCTCGAACTCAACGAGCCCCGCATTCGGACGAGACCGACTTTCGCGCAAAGTGAGCACTGTTGTGCGTGCTCGAATGGTGTCCCCGTGGAAAACCGGATTCGGGAAAGTTACCTCGCTCATCCCCAAATTTCCGATTGTCGTGCCAATCGTTGTGTCGTTGACGGTCATCCCAATCAGCAACCCCAATGTAAACAGGCTGTTCACTAAGGGCTTCCCGAACTCCGTCTTGCCAGCAAACTCCGCATCAATGTGAAGTGGTTGAACGTTCAGCGTTAAGCAACTGAAAAGAACGTTGTCCGTCTCCGTAACAGTACGAGACCACGGGTGATCGAAGATCCTCCCAATCTCAAAGTCCTCAAAATACAAGCCAGCCATCGTCACGTCTCCATAACTAAGTGGTATGCCGGTGCCCCTTCTTCCCACAAAAAAAACACGACACCCTAGGACCGTTCTTCCCAAGCCCTTCGCTCGGGTTGTCTCGCCACAAAGGCGCTCTGGTGCATTCGCGAAGCCGCGTTCATCCGCCAGATCTAGTGCGGCGAGAACGGTCCTTATTCAGCAAAGCCTCCGCGCCAAGAACGTATCCCTCCAGCCCCATTAGTGCGGCAAGCTGGAATACCTCCAAGATTTCGTCACGGGTCGCGTCGTGTTTGAGCGCATTTCGAATGTGAAGCGCGAGACCGGGTCCATACATATGAGTTACGGAGCAGTCGATTGCGATATAGACAAACTCCCGCTCCTTGGGCGTTAGTGCGCCATTTTTCCACGGTTCCGCCGACAACTCGGATAGCGCCCGAAAGTAGTTGGGCATAAGCCGCGCCAATGCGTCTCGGTCTTCGTTCCAGAAACCTCGCATCTTGATAAAGTCTTCCTTAACCGCTTCGACGTCGGCCCGCGGCGCAGGCATCTTCGCCTCTTCTTCACGTCCCGCTTGATCCAACTCTTTCATGAGGATCGGCACTGCGGAATACAAGGCGTGATTCGCGAGCCCAACGATCGAAAGCAAAACGTCCAGTACATCTTCTTCGGATGCACCCGCTACTCTGGAGCGCTCTATGTGGCGTCTGATTGCGTCCGCATTGATCGACGTCGCCGAGGCGTGTAGAGCAAGGAGAATGAGTTCCTTCATCCGTGGCGACAGCAATACGCCCTTGAAGGCGGCCTCCCAGAAGTGCGTCGCTGCAGAATATGAAGTCGCAGTGAGCTCACGCAATCGGTCCGGCACCGACGAGTCACTGAAGGCTGAGTCTAGTCGGGCGAGGTCGTCCTTCTTCATTCGTGAATGCATGTCTCGTGGTTTTCCGTAATGGTCGTTGTGCAATCAAGGTTAGGAGTAGGCGCATCCTGCGTCAACCAGCCCCCGGGAGCAAGCTCCTTGCCAGCAGTCGCAAAGATAGACCTTGCGTAAATTCGGTCGGCTTGCGTGCGGCACTTGTGCTCAGCCAAGCAGTTCGATCAGTTCCGCAATATCTGTCACTTCACGAAAATTCTGAAGCAAGTGAATGCAGGTTCTGATCTTGTCCGGTTCCACACCGGCCAGTGGACACAAGGCTTCGAATTTTGCTTCGACATCCGGCCATTCAATTCCCCTCGACGCAGAGCCTCGAGGGGCGTAGACAGTCTTCGAGAAGCTGTGACCCTCACGCGTTCTCACGGTGACTGTGGCGCCCTGCCTATAGCGCTCCAAATTTTCGGTCGGCGGATCACCCACCTCTACGAGATCGAGAAGCCGTCGGATGTTGGGCTCCATGATCTTTCCCGGCGAGAGATGCTGCCAGGTGAAGTCGCGATCTGCCACACTGGCTGCGGCGAAATAGACGGGGCTGTGCGCTGCGCCGATTAAATCTGTGGGATGGCGCGGGCCGCTGAATTTGCGCATCTTGGGCAGTGAACAGACGATAGCCACAACTTCGCCAGCCGGCACATTAGCCATAAGCGAAGCCTCTGCGGCGGCTTCTGCCATAGCGTGATACGGGTGCGCCCCCGGAACCAGCTTGATGGCCATTTCTTCGAGAATCTTCCAGCTCTCGCCCAACCCGCGCGTGACCTGCGCGACACGGCCTGATTCGTGAGCGTCCACACCATAGGTATGGAAAAAGCCGCTTGGATGCTCGAAGACGCCTCCCTCTGATTTATAGCCGAGACCGGCTAGCTGCGCGGCCTCCACGCCCAACATTGCGGCGAGTCCAGCGTGGTGCTCACGAGCGGTACTCGTATTGGCTGCCGCCAGCAGCCCGGCGTTGGACGTCGCCGCGAGGCCAAGTGCGTGAGTCAACTGTTCGGCGTCCAACTTCAGCAACAAAGCCGAGGCGACTGTCGCGCCGAAGATTGCGATCATGCAGCCGTGAAAACCTTTTTCCCAAATGAGTCCGGGCACTACACCGCCGTTGATGCGCCCAGCGATCTCATAACCAAGGGTAATGGCGGTCAGAACATCTTTGCCGCTAGAGCCCGTTTTCTGCGCTACAGCAAGCGAAGCGGCGACCAGCGGGGTGCCCGGGTGGGTTACGTTACGGAGGTCACTGTCGTCGGACGCTGCGGCGTCGCTCATGACCGCATTGATTCGCGCGGCTCTTGCCGCAGGCAGCCTCGTTGGACCACTAAACCAGGCCCGTGAATCAGGCATGCCGCCGTTTTCGATCTCAAAGCGACGCACAATTTGCGCTGACTCAAGGTTCGCTCCCATGGCTGCGCTCGCTACGGTGCTAGCGATCAGCATGGCGGCGTAGTCGGTTGCTTTTGTGGGTATGTCCTGAAACTGAGTGCGGGCGGCAAACAGCGCGAGCTCGGCTGCAATGGTCATACTGTCTCCACTTTAGTTTCGAATACAGACATTAGCGGTCGCCGTGTTGGCAGGGCGACTTGAACTTGCCAGAAGAGGTTGCTGCGCTCACCAGCGGGGCTGGATCGCAACTCGCTCCATTAGCGTTTCGCCTCTTTGTTGGCGACGATGCATCGCTTCCGAGTATATCGACCGGCTAACCCCTCACCTTTGCCGGTATTGGCAAGCACCTTGCCTTGCTATTTCATTGTTGCGGCAGAAGACCGCGAGTAATCGAACGAATCAAAACCGCGAACAGGCCTTTGCGAATACCTAATTTCGTCTGCGCCAACTATCTACGTTTCGATTGTAGAATCAAATAGCGTATTTCATGGTCGGCCGTTCCGTATTGGACGGGTATATGCACCATGTACCGTCCTTGTGACGGAAGAAGATCAATGCCACGGGGCCGGCCGACCGCATCGCTTCGACGCGTACGTAGTACTCACGCTTGACTCGCATCCGTCCGAATTCGGTGACTCTCACCTTGATTGAAGGGTCCGTGACGAGCCAATTTTCGACCATCGAGCGCAAAGACTTTCCTGCGGTAGCCATCGTCAGCTCCTTCCAGTTCGTGCACGTTCTCGGACATCCGCCGCACGCCGCTTGACGCCGTCGCTGAGGTCGACCTCAGCATTCGGATTTATCGCCTGTTGCTAACAGCTCGTTTGACGTGCTGCATTTTCCGTCGGTAAATCGTCCATCCTTAAAACGATTGTAGATGGCCAGCCGTCACCGATTTTTGCTATTTCTGGCAAGCACCTTGGCTCGTCATTTTGCATTGAGCAGTGTCGACGAACGCACGGCAGGTTGGTCGGCCTCTACCGACGTGGGACGTTTTGGATCACCGTCGTCCCCATGGTGCTCTTTGGGGAACAGCCCATCGTCGTTTTGGCCAATGCGTCGCTCGTGAGCTCTGTCGCCAATTTGTCAACCATCAAGACATCAATTGTCTGGCGTTCTAGCGTAATTGCTGCCGGATCACCAAACCTACCGGGTTCACGCTTGAACAGACCGTGCAAGCGGCCCCGGGGGCGACGGTGTTTCGACGGGCCGAATCTGTCCGGGCTTAACTATTCGTCTCGCGCGGATCGACAGCGGGTTTACGCGCATCTTTGCCGTTACGGTATGGTCAGTTCTTACAGCGAAGGGTTCAAAATTCTGGACCCCGCTTTACCTCCGCCCGCGCCATCGCACCGCATTCGGCAGCCCCCGCCTCGCCGCCCCACGTCACTGGCGGGCTCGGCAATCCGATCCCTCATCATCCGTGCACAAGCACCGAATTCGCAGGCCTGCGAAGGCATGCCGTCACCCGGGAGTTCGGTCATCTTCTCATCCACACGACATAGGGATTTTCACCATTCGGTATTAAGTCAAAGTCTGTCAAGATCCAAGTGGCTGGCGCCGAGTCGATCAACGCTTTTACTGGCTGTTTCGATCCCGTCTGCAGGGCTGGTCGCGCTGGGACTCTCCTCTAGGAAGCCGTTCTCTCGGGCATTAGGACCAGCCTGCCTGATCGCGGTCGAACCGGGCCATGGCGTCGCACCAAAATCACTAGCGCGCTCATAGACAAGTGTTTGACAGGCCGGCTTAGAAAAATACAAGCGATCCAAGGTGGATTCAAATGGACGATTTCACACGCATAGAGACTTTCATCAAGGTCGCCGAGGTTGGCAGCTTTTCTGCGGCCGCTCGCTGTACGGATAGCTCGATCAGCTCGGTAGCGAGACAGGTGCAGTCGCTCGAAGAAGAGCTTGGCATACGACTTCTCAACCGCAGTACCCGTAGCTTGTCTCTTACCGAACCAGGTCGGATGTTCTACGACCGCGCATGCGCCATCGCCAGAGATCTCAGCAACGCAAAATCCGAAGCCACATCCTTTCAGGAGAGTGTGAAGGGAGTCTTGAGGATCCTGCTACGTGTATCGACAGGCACCACGATTATTGTTCCAGCACTCCCCAAACTCCTGGCTCAATACCCCGAGCTAAGCTTTGATATTTCGCTGACTGACGAACGACTGGACCTCGTCGCCAACAATATCGACGTGGCTGTGTGGATGGGCCATATACCCGACTCCGAGATTGTCGCAAGACGCTTAAGTCCCAGCCAACGAATCGTGTGCGGCTCTCCGAAATATTTTGAGCAGAAGGGCGTCCCGGAGCGTCCAGATGACCTGGAGCATCATAACTGCCTGCTTTATACGGCGCGCTCGTACAGCAACGTCTGGGGATTTGCCCAAAACGACGCCCGTCAGGAGATCAAGGTTCAAGGCAACCTGCGCTCCGATAATGGTTCGGTATTGCTTTCCGCAGCGTTGGCAGATCTTGGCGTCATCATGGTTCATGAATGGATGGTTCGCGCACCCATCTCACGTGGCAGGCTCGTCAGAGTACTCAGCGAATATAGCGTTAGCCCGAAAGCCGGTGACGCGGAACTGTATGCTGTATATCCAAGCAGTCGCGGACTTTCCCGCAAGGTCCGAATTTTTATCGATTTTCTGGTAGAGCTGTTCAAGGGACAAGATGTGCAACCCGAAGCCACTGGACTGGCAACCGTTGCCCCTCTAAACAGCCCGATGCGGTGATTGCCCTCTCTTCGGGATAACCACGTCGGGCGCGATCCGGCCGCCGGTTCCCGATACCCTAACCACTGCAAGCGCTCGCGAACCGCGTGCCTCGCTGTCAGTCACCCAAGGGGCAGGCGATAGCCGGCCCAGTACCCGGCTTAACGCTGATGCGCGGGGCTCCCCGGGATCACATCGTCGACATGGCCGGGGCTGCACCGAGTAATCGCGTGCAATGAAGCTGCAGCTGCGACCGCCGGCACGGCGAGCATGCCGAACACATTACCGAATCGCCAGCCCAATCCGAGTAGCCCGGCTCCAAGGAAGGCGCCCGCTACCGCGCCGACACGCCCGACGCCAAGGGTCCAAGCCACTCCGGTCGCACGACCTGCAATGGGATAGAGGCTCGCAGCGTAAGCCGAGGTGGAGGTTGCCGCGCTTGTAACCACCATCCCGCAGATGAAGACCAGCACACCAATCAATAATGGCGGGTCGCCGATGCACTGTCCCACAACCACCACCAGTGCTGCCGCCAGCAGATAAGCAATGACGATTGTGCGATTGGCGCTGAACCGGTCCATCAGCCAGCCGGCAGAAAACGTGCCCACTATACCGCCAAGCGGAAATAAGGCGGTCAACAGAGCACCATCCGCGACGTTGAAGCCAGCGTCTCTGAACAACGTTGGCATCCAGTTGGTCAATAGATAGTAAATTAGACAACCCATGAAATACGCCGTCCACAGCAGGAGAGTGCGAGGAAGGTAACGACGGGAGACCACAAGGGCGAGCGCCGAACCTCCCTGCCCCGAGTCTTGATCGGCCTGCGTGACGACAAACTCACAATCGTCAAAGCGCTGCTGCGGAGTGATGCGGGTCAGAATTCGAACAATACGCTGATGCGTTCCTTCGCGAACTGCAAGGAACTGCACCGACTCAGGAAGCAACAACGCTAGCAATACGGCGAGCACGAGCGGCCCATAGCCGCCCGCTGTCAATACGCTTTGCCATCCTGCATGTGGAATCAGCCATGCCGAGGCGACGCCTCCTGCTACAAGTCCGCATGAGAATCCGCAGACCATTGTATTAACAACGATACCCCGCAAGCGCGCCGGCGCGTATTCCGACATGAGTGTTATCGCGTTCGGAAGCGACGCACCGAGGCCAAGCCCTGCCAGGAGACGATACGCGGTCAGCGCACCGATGGTTTGCGCGTGTGCCGCGACGAGGCTCCATCCTCCGAAGAAGGCTACGGACAAAACAAGGACAGATTTCCTTCCGAACCGATCCGCGATAGGCCCTGCGAGAAGCGCTCCGATGCCAAGGCCAACTAACGCCGCGCTCATTACCGACCCAAGCGCGCCCCGCTCAATGCCCCAATCGTGCACCAAAGAAGGAGCGATAAAGCCGATCGCCGCAGTGTCGAAGCCATCGGCGGCGAGGATGAGAAAACACAGAACCAGAACCAGCCACTGGCACGGGGAAAATCGTTCAGCGTCGATAAACGATCGAACGTCGAGCGTGCGAGTTGCCTGTTTCATGCGCGACGTCTCAATGAAATAGCTAGTATGTTTGACAGCGACCAAGGCCAGCGAACATCTCGGCGTGAACCACCGGCAAACCCGTCTGCGAGTGGCCTCAGGCCGCCAGTTGCTTGTATGACAACAACTTTGCTATGGCTGACACGACTGCAGTGTGTAGTATGCAACGCCTGCGCTCACGAAGTGGCGACCAAAGTGAAGTGCTCCATCCTTGGTGGCTGCGCAAAGAACGGAGTGACGATCGAGCGCCAGATCTCGCGTTCCGGCGTGCCAATGTAGGTAACCATGTGATCTTCCAGCGACTCCCACAAAACCTGCATCACATATCGCTCCGGCGACTCCACACCTTTATGCAAGTTATAGCTTGTCGCACCTTTTGCCTTCGCGGTAATCGTTCGCAATGCACGTCCGATGGCCTCTTCGAAAGCCTCGTACTCGCCGGGGCGGATGTAAATCTCGGCGATTTCCAGAACCATCTCATGCTCCTTGAACTCGGTTGAAGAAATTGCAGCAACAACGCTGCCGTGTCGAACTTAAGCGATCGTGATGATCGTCCGATTCTGACGTTTCAGGCGTCGTATCAGCGTCAGTCGCCGCTCGGCGGCAAACCAGCGATGCGCCGCCAGTGATCGAAAGTCTCGTCGCCAAGAGAATCGATTAAAGCTTTCATGGCTCGAACCGCAGGGTATCGCCCCTTAGCGTGAGAAGCCATTTCAACGGCGAGGGTAAGGTCCTTGCGCATGATCGCCCCAACCCCTGCATAAGACTTGCGATCCTGCACCCACTCCGAATACCCTGCTTGCGGGCCTGCCGGGTCTTTAGAGCGAGCGTTTCGACCGGAGCAGGCCTCGAGTACATGTGAGACTCGAATTGGATCCAAGCCTCGCTCAATGGCGAGACGGTATGCCTCACCTGCGATGACTGTGACGGACACGCCGATGACGTTGTTGACGATCTTCATCGTCTGCGCAGTACCGAGACGACCACAATGAATTCGCTGCGCTCCGAGCTTCTCAAGGACGGGCTCGACCGTTTTGATGTCTCGCTCATCGCCGCCCGTCAAAATCGTAAGCGTGCCCTGCTCTGCCCCACGCACACCGCCGCTGATCGGCGCGTCGATAATGCGAACGGCCGCCGGGCGCAACTGTTCCGCAATGTCTTCGATGACCTCCGCGGAAACCGTGCTCATGACCGTTAGAATCGGCGATCTCTGCGCGGTGACTGCGCTCAGAATGCCGTCCTCTCCCATGATCACTTCCCAAACCTGATCTGGGGTGGCGACTAGAATCAGGATGACATCTGCGTCCGCACAAGCTTCCGGCGTCGGCGCGACGCGAGCTCCCGTGCCTGCGAACATTGCCACGACGTCAGCATTTCTTTCACACACGATAAGCTCGAAGCCTGCGTCCTGAACACGGCGTGCTATCGGAGCACCCATGGCTCCGAGCCCGATAACGGCAACCGACCGGATTGTCATGACAAATCCTCCCTGTACGCGTCCATGAAACTCAAGTCTGCCCACTCGTCGTCCGCCAATAACCTGTACGATAAGTGCGGCACCCAACTTCAACAACCCGCCAGCAAAAGCAAGGATCTTTGCGTCGGACGGGAAACCCAGAACTACGACAGTGTCGGAAGATTGGGACACCGCCTAAGTGGCGACCTAACACCAAAAAATCCACGAATTGAATGAGGACGATCCAGACATCTCAAAGCGCAGCGTCTATCGCTCGTTATACGCAATTTTGCGTATACGTACATGACGAATGTGACTTCTATAATAGCCTTAGTTTTCACGTTACTTTGGATAACCAACTATGTCGCTCAATACGCTTTTCTCTCACATCCGCCCGAATGACACCGAGTACCAGAGTGATGGACTACGTGATTTCTTCGAATACCGTGATCTCGGCATCGTCAACGCGACCAACGGTAAAGTGATTGCGCATCTCGTGCGAGCCAAGAACGAGCCAGAAGCAGGAACCGGATGGCATGTTCACGAGGCTGACTTTCAGATCGTCATCATGCTTAAGGGATGGGCAAAGTTCATGTACGAAGACAGGGAGACACTCGTTTCTGCTGGAGACTGCGTGCATCAGGCTCCCGGCATCCGTCACTTCCTCTTCGACTACTCCGAGGACATGGAGTATCTGGAGATTGTTGGTCCTGCGGACTTCAAGAGCGTTCCTGTCAACGTTCCATTCGAGGTTCCGGAACCGACAGGCTGGAAAAAGTAAATCGAGGAGGCGCGCTGAGTCGCGCCCCTTTTTCGGCCTTCGTGTTGATGGCCTGATCAGACAATTCTTAGCACAGACCTCAGTCCAACACCCACTGTACGTGCTGGGTTTCGAGGAATTCCTGGATTCCGTCTTCCCCCCATTCACGTCCAAGGCCACTATGTTTCCAACCGGACAACACGCCGTCGATTCTCAACGTACCGGTGCCATTGATGGAGACTGTACCCGCTCGGATCTTCTCGGCAACTTCCTTCGCCTCATCGAGCGGCCCCCATATTGCACCGCCCAACCCGAGATCTGAATCGTTGGCCATTGCGATCGCCTCGCTCACTGTGTCATACGTCATGATGACGCCGACCGGACCGAACAACTCCTCGCGCGCAATCTCTGCCTGGTTGGTCACGTTCCCCACCAAGGTCGAATTCATATACCAGCCGCGCTCCATCTCAGGCCGCCCACCGCCGATTTCGATCTTTGCGCCACTTGACACAGCTCGCGCCACATAACCTTCCACGCGCTCGCGATGTTTCTCGGTAATCAGCGGGCCGGCCGTGGTCGCCGGGTCCCATGGGTCACCCACCTGAATCTTTGCGTAAGCTTCGCGGCTTGCATCAATGAAGTCATCAAGCTGTTTTTTCTGCACGAGGACCCGGGTTGGAGAGAGACAGCCCTGACCAGCATTGCGCAGATAGCGACCATGAATTGGCAGGGCAATCTTCGCCAGATCGGCGCCTGGCAGAACGATAGCGGCGGATTTCCCGCCTAGTTCCAAAACGGTGCCCTTGAAGCTGTCGGCTGCCTGAAGTGCCACCTGGCGACCTACCTGCACCGATCCCGTGAAACTGATCTTATCGACATCCTTGTGCATCGTCAGTGCACGGCTGATCTCCAAACCGCCAATTATCACGTTCACGACACCCGGCGGGAAACCCGCCTCGCGGATCAGGTCGGCAAGCATTAGCGTCGCGAGCGGCGTCTGCGGACTGGGCATCAGCACGACAGTACACCCCGCACTCAAGGCTGCGGCAATCTTGCCGACCGCAATCAAGATTGGGAAATTGTAGGCGCTGATCGCTGCGACCACTCCTACCGGCTCGTATCTGATAAGACTCTCGGTGGCCGGCGGCCCGGCATCACGACCCAGCGAACGCGTCCGATCTTTCGTCGCAGCATTCGCATTGAACCGCAGCATCTTGATGGGCGTACCCAACTGCATTGCATGGCAAATCGAAAGTGGCGTACCAACCTCTTCGATCAACGCAGCGCAAAACTGATCGGCGCGTTCTTCCAAGAGGTCCGCAAGGCGACACAACAGGCGCTGCCGTTCTTCGGCGTCGCGCCAAATGCCGGAATTGAATGCCCGGCGCGCGGCGGTCACCGCCTTCTCAAGCTGAGCCATTGAGGCTTCCCGAGGGCTCGCCAGAATCTCTTCAGTAGCGGGATTTTCGACCGGGAGCGGAGCACCTTCTCCCTTTACCATCTCTCCATTGATCAGGAGATCTAGTACCCAATTGACGTTTCGACTTTCCGCGGCATTAACCATCTGAGTGTTCATCCATAGGGTTTGTGGCAAATCGCATCAGTTGCACGATAGGGGCAGCCGTGGTCACGATCAACGCGCTTGAGCAGGAAGCTCCTTTGCGGACTGAGACAAGCGATAAACGCCAAGCGTCAACGGCCCGCAGCGGTGCTTAACGAGAACTCTCGGCGCACACATGCCCAAAGGCTTACGCATCTTGCCCAAGCTTTTGCGCACCTCGAAGCGCAGTGTCAAGATAGACACGCGAGTCGGACTCATCGGGCAACTGCGCCTGCGGCTGACTGAGCTGGCGCCCCAGTTTCTCGCCGATCATCATGCACGCAGCGTTGATATTGCCGCTTGGCAAGTCCGGCATGATCGACGCGTCTGCGATCCAGAGGTTTTCGAGCCCCCTGACTTTCATATCGGGCGTCACCACGGCATTTTCGTCAATTCCCATCCGGCAAGTCCCTGCGGGGTGGTACGACAGTCCCGTCCGTCCCCTGACGTAGTCGGCCAGCGCTTCACGGGTCGTGCAATCTTTGCCCGGTTCGACTTCTTCGACGATCATCTCAGCCATTGGCGTTGTAGAAGCGATGCGGCGGACGAGCTCAATGGCCCGCACCAATGTCCCCACGTCACGTTCGTCACTCAACAAGTTTGGCTCGATGAGCGGTGCGGCTTTGGGATCAGCGCTTGCCAATCTGATCTGCCCGCGACTGAGCGGATAAGACTTGTTGATAAACACGGAAAAGGACGGAAACGGCAACATGTTCAATCCCTTGTGGACCTTCGGATCGTCTGAATAGACAATGCCGATCGGCGCAAAGTGCATCTGTACGTCTGGCGCAGGTTCTTCTGGAGAGGTTCTTAGGAAAGCTTGCCCCTCCACTGGCGTCGCTATCGGACCTTGTCCGGTTAACAGGAATTTGGCGACGAAGCTGGCTTTCTGCCAAAAACCCTCGGTCGGACTGTAGCTCGGCTTTTTGACCCGATAGCTTGGTCGAATTAAAGGGTGCTCAATCAAGTCTTTCCCAACCGAGGGCCTATCCAAGACAACCTCAATACCCAGCTCTTGCAGGGCTTTTGCATCGCCGATTCCCGACAGCATCAGAAGCTGCGGCGTGCTGATTGCGCCGCCGCACAAAACCACCTTGTCGGCGTACGCCTCATGCATTGCGCCTTCCCTTTCATAGCGGACACCGGTGACGCGGGAATCCTGGAACAGCAGCTTATGCACAAAGGCGTCGGTCAGCACATGTAGATTCTTTCGGTGCGAAACCGGTTTTAGGAATGCGTCTGCCGAGCTGTAACGCATCCCCCTGCGCTGATTGAACTGACCATATCCAACCCCTTCCTGGCTGACGCCGTTGTAATCGCTGTTGTACCGATAGCCAGCCGCTTGGGCGGCCTTGATGAATGCATCCGTCAGTGGATGGCAGTCTCTGACTTCGCGAATCGGCAACGGGCCAGAACGCCCTCTGATCGAGTAGTCGGGTGGCGTACGGTAGCCGGGCTCGCAGTGCTCCAAAGCCTGAAACAATGGCATGACATCCTTGCCCCCCCAACCGGTATTGCCTAAAGCCGCCCACCGGTCGTAGTCCTCGGCCGTGCCACGCACATAGTTCATGCCATTGATGCTGCTCGACCCCCCGAGTACGCGCCCCCGACGCCAATGGTCTGATCGCATCCCTCGAGTAGGGTCAGGCTGCGACCAGAAGTGCCATTCGAACCTCGACAGGTTCACATACCAACTTGCACCGGCCGGCTTCATCAGCGGCGTATCCGGCGGACCCGCCTCCAGCAACAAGACCCGACGTGAACCGGATTCGCTAAGACGATTTACCAGAACGCAGCCCGCGCTGCCGGCGCCGACGACGATGTAATCCCAAGTCGACTGATCAGAATGCATGTCTTCCTTTTCCAACTGTTGAATGGCAATCGATCCTTGCTTCCAAACCTGGAAGCGAGCGACCTATGGCGCAATACAGAATATGGATGCCGCAGTACGCGAACCGCGTCTCGTCGCCTACCGTAGATTCGCAGGGCTTCCGACCGAAGACGCATTGCAATCCCGCATGTTCCGGCCGCCGATACTGAGGACGATGCCAATCGAGCGGTGCCGGTGGAGCGGGTTCGTTGACGCTGCTTTTCAGATGCGTGTCTTGCCAGCGCTCGGCACAAAGCAGGTTTGATCTGGAATCGTGGCCAACGGACGCACGCAGAGGGACGATACGTCGCTCGACAGACCCGGAGGCGTCAATCACTCCACTGACCATGTTTTTTCCTAATGTCTCCAGATTTGTAGTGGTCCGTCGCCTGCAAGCGTTCGGACCGTACGTTCTTTTTCCGTCAGGCGCGAAGCGAACACCTGTCGACAAAACGTTGCGTTCCGGGGATACAGGACAGTCGCATCGCAATGGGAGGCAGAAACCCATTGCACGGTATCAGTCCAATCGCCCCCCGCGCACGCCGGGTCCAACATGCGCCGCGTCTCATGCTCCTCACGGCAACCTTCAGGCTGCGCACCTAGGGTATAGCGCGCGTTTCGAGGGATCAATACACCTTAACAGGCAAGGAACTTCCCGAATTTTGCAAAGGTGGGCGCTGCATCTGCAGCAAGTCAGCAGACTTGCCTCACAGCAACGGTTGAATGCTGGCAGCAGTTACAAAATTGCGCATGCGCTCAGCCCGTGGAATATCTAGCTTGCGTCTAATTCGCGCGGTGAACTTTTGCACCTTCCGCAAAGGTCCTTGCCCCCAGATCGGGTAGAAGTGCGTCTCCCAGTCAAGTAGTGTTGTAATTGAAAATGGCGGTAAAACTCGGCGAAACGCTTGTCCGACAACGACACGACGATCTAACTTCAGGCCGGCTCAAATCCGGCTAGCCGGATGCTTGAGACCATGGGGCACATCCGTTATCTCCTTGAGCAGTTCTGATTCCGCTGAGTTCTGCTATCAATTGTGAAAATACAAGGGTGCGCTGGCACGCTATCAAACCCAGCTCATCGGGCAAACTTATGTGACTCTCTATCCGACGTCCGATAAAGTCAGACTCATTGCGGGAATTGAGCTTACCCGCGATGGTGGGTTTGGCTCGCATTAGCTGGGTGCATTTAAGTGATCTGCATCTTCACAGCCGCGTTAAACGAGGGGACAAGATGAACCGAGTAGCTAAAGCACATTCTAATATTCATGCCTTTATTGATGGCGAACCGTCGGCGTTAGATGTTGACCAGCTAGAACTTAGATCGGCCAGGCGTGCCCTCCGCTTGCTGAAGGAGCGCATCACCCCCGAGCAGATGGACGAATTGCTTGCCGACGACCTCAAGTCAACCGACGAGCAATGGCGAAAATGGGCCGCAGCGTCCGACGGGGTGTGGAAGGTCGCGGAAGTCGAATTTCAGGTTGCTGGGATATCGAAGCAACAGTTTTCGGACTGGTGGTCTGCCGCGCTCACCGACTTGCACACCGTCGTTTATCCAGCGTTCCCCGAACACTACCGCTTTGGATGGGTGAAGGACCCCCGAGGCGTAGATGAGCCATGCTACATAGTTGTCGAGGAACTGGGACACATTCCGTTTCGGATGTACTGCTCTTTTGATCCGTCCTGCGCGCCGGTCGAACCTGCTGCCGGCTACGACGCAATGATGGTGGGGGTGGGCCGTCTTGCGGACGGCACCGAGGTAGTGAGATTCATGAACCAGCTTATGGATACCGACGAGGGGTTTGTGATGAAAGTCGCCGTCTATGTAGTATCCGCAGTGCCTGACAGCGTCGTGCAATCTCACGTGGAGCAGGAGCTCGTGGAATGGACACGCTGGCTCGAGATGGTAACGAAGATTGTCCAAGATAACTAATTACAACGATTGCTCTTTCGCGCAATTTTCCATTGCCGCAAAAGGCGGCTCCCCACTTTCAGTTCGCACGAGCTGAAGTCCATCCTCGGAACAACTATGCCTCAATAGCGAGACAACGATAGTTACGAGGTGGATCGCGGCATCCCGGCGACTCATCCAAACTGGTCGAGGAGAAGCTGCCCATGCTGATTTTCAGCATAGCCAATCTTCCTGCTGCGCTCAGTTATCTCTCGATGGCTATCGCGTAGCTATTGTTCGTCGGCGCATTTGCCACCCTACCGCCATGCGCAATCAGTTTGTACGCTTTGTAAAGATATCCTTTGCAATTAGAGCCGCCGACATCGCATTCGGCCAGCCAGCGTAAAACGCCAGATGAGTAATCACCTCGACCACCTGTTCCTGCGTCATTCCATTGTCCATGGCCTTGTTGACGTGAAAGGGAATCTGCGCGGACTGACCAACTGAAATAAGCGCCGCGATAGTGCAAAGACTACGATCCCGCGGCGCAAGCGCTGCTCGCAACCATAGATCGTGAAAGAGTGCCTGGGTGGTATAGTCCGCGAGAACATGAAACGCCGGTCCGACCAACTGATCCACTGCAGCAGTACGCGTCGCTTCGAACGCTTCATCAACCTCGAGCTCGGCTCCTCGAACTGGCGGCAACTGCTCCACTAGGATGTTTTGCTCTTTGAAGACATCCTTCGCGATCGAAACGGCCATCAAAGCATTTGCCCATCCCGAGTAGAACGCTAGGTGCGCGATAACCTCGGAAATCTCACCTGGCGTAACGCCATTGGTCAACGCGAGGGACAAGTGGTGCTTCATCTCAATGCTTTGATTCCGTGCGATCAAGGCGGAAACGGTGACGATGCTTCGATCGCGAGCTTGCAGTTGCGCTCGCTCCCAGACGTCCGACAGTAGTAGGTCCTCGGTATAGTGACCGAGGACTGGCGAAACGGCACGAATATCATTAACGGTCATTGCTCCCATCCAGGGTAGGTTGATTTCTCTAGCTTAGGCCAGTTGGCCATAAAGATAACGAACGGTTGAAGTATTGGCGTTGACTGTCAGCGCCCAGTAACACGCAATCGCCTTCCAAGTAACGCATCACTATTGCGAATAGGAAACGCGCGGCGTAAACGTTTCTGATTGCCTCCGCCATCGTTTCGATGACCTGAGGTGAGTCGTGGTTATGATCGTGCTTTCCACTGCAGCCATAGATGAGGCTAGCATTGCCGCAGACAAAATGAGCTTTCGACCTGCCGCGCCAACCCGGCCTGGTTACCTGCCCCCGTCTAACAAGCATTCATGCCTCGCTTGCTGCACCATTCCACATGCCCTCGCCGAGGCCTTGCTACGTGGGCGGACTCTCACCCGCCGTGTCAGTCACTCACGCGACTGCTGAGCGTTATAGACGGACCAAACGTCAACAGCGGCCCAAGCTCCTTCATTAGCTCTGCCACATGTGGATTGATGGCATGCTTGTCGACCGCTTCCTCGTTCGCCCAGCCATCGATGATGAAAAACGTATTTGGGTCGTCAAGCTTCTGGTGAAGATCGTAGTAGAGACAGCCCTCTTCGAGCCTTGCAGGCTCAACAAATTGAAGCACGAGTTGCCGAACTCTTTCACGGTTAGCAGTCTCACAACGCAACTCACAAATGATGTGACGTTCCTCTAATTTTCGGTGTTGCATTATCTGTTCCTTCGTAGGGCATGTCAGTTTCCACGGATCCAAGACGAGTCGGGGCGATTTCTGCGATCAGTTCTTGCCTGCATAGACGCGCGTCATGCCGCCATCGACGACGAGGTCAATGCCTCGGATGTAGCTGCTCGCGTCGGACGCAAGAAAGACGAGTGCATCGGCGATATCGTTGGCGGTCCCAACGCGGCCAGCCGGAATTTCGCCCGTAACCCGCGCGACGTAGGAAGCGATATCTTCGTCGCTCATTTTCTGTTCATGGCTGTAGCCTTCGGTGGGCACCACGCCGGGGCTGATCGTATTGACCCGAATGTTGCGTCCCTTGAGGTCAGTGGTCCAACTGCGGGCAAGCGACCTTACCGCCGCTTTCGTGGCGGCATAGACGGCAAAGCCCGGTAGGCCCATGTCCGCTGTGATCGAGGCATTCAGGACAATAGAGGCTCCATCCCGAAGAACGGGGAGCAGACCTTGCACCGTCAGGATGACGCCCTTGACGTTGATGCTGAGTTCACTGTCGATCTGCGCTTCGGTAAGTTCTTCGAGCGGCATGGCATGGCCGCCCCCGGCGTTGGCAAAGACAATGTCGAGCTGACCATGCGCGGCCCGGACGGTCTCGGCTACACGGAGCATGTCGTTTTTGCTGGAGGCGTCCGCCTGAATCGCAGTGACCGAAGTGCCGAGGCTAGAGGCAGCAGCGTCGAGCGCACTCTGTCTCCGGCCAGTGATGTAAACGAATGCGCCATGCTCGATCAATCTCTTGGCTGCACCGAACCCTAGACCGGTCGTTCCGCCTGTGATCAGTGCAACGCGTCCCTGCAAAACCTGCGCGTCCATTGCTTATTTTCCTCTGTAAATTTCTTCACTATCTCGCGCAGGCGGGGACCGGATCTCCACCGTCGACGACCAAGGTGGATGAGCGGATGTGATCCCTGCATCTACTGCGGTTGGCTAAAATTTTCACGTTCCGTCGCTCAATCCGGTTCCACCGGCGTCCCGAGATATTGCTCGTCCGTCACGGGTTCCATCCAGTCAACGTGTTTGCCGTTCAGGGACTCGGTAATCGCCATGTGCGCCATGGCGGTGGATGCGGTCGCGCCGTGCCAGTGGCGGCGCTGGCAAGGACACCAAATAATGTCCCCAGCGCGAATCTCTTTTTTCGGTCCGCCCTCGCACTGCGTCCATCCCACCCCCTGTGTCACCACCAGCGTCTGTCCGAGCGGATGCGTATGCCAATTCGTACGCGCTCCAGGTTCGAAAGTGACAAGCGCACCAACTGTGCGCGCCGGCTCCTCCGCCTTGAACGGACTATCGACCCGCACAACTCCTGTAAAACATTCCGCTGTGGCCGTCTGCGATGGCACGCTGCCGACACGGGTTATCTTCATGGTCTATTTCCAAAGAATCTAGTTTCAGCTGTAATGCCTTGACGAAGCAAAAGCTCCGCGCGTGATAAACGGCCACCGAAGCGAAGACTTTCCAGCTCGGTGAACCGGGTACCGAATAGCTAGAATAATTAGCGATTCACAGTCTTCATCATCTGCTCGTTGTATCGGGCGCCTTGAACTGGCTGCCTTGAAAGCAAGTCGTTAAGGACTTGCAAGTCGCCAGACGCAAGCTCAACGGCAGCACCACCGATGTTTTCTTCGAGGCGATGCAACTTCGTGGTACCTGGAATGGGTACGATCCATTGCTTCTGGGCCAAAAGCCACGCGAGCGCGACCTGCGCAGGCGTCGCGTTCTTGGCTTTTGCTATTTCCCCGATTAGCGCAACCAACTTGGCATTTGCTTCAACGGCTTCGCCGGAGAAACGCGGCAACGTACTGCGCACATCCCCTTCCTTGAACTTCGTCGAATTGTCGATCTTGCCGCCAAGCAGACCCTTGCCGAGCGGGCTAAAGCACACGAAGCCGATGCCCAGTTCTTCCAAAGTCGGCAAGATCTCTGCCTCAATATCACGCGTGAACATCGAGTATTCGCTTTGTAGGGCGGTGAGCGGCTGAACGGCGTGCGCGCGGCGAATCATGTCAACACCGGCTTCCGACATGCCAAAGTGCTTCACCTTGCCTTCCGCAATGAGGTCCTTGACCGTGCCTGCGACGTCCTCGATCGGGACGCTCGGATCTACACGGTGCTGATAGAACAGGTCAATGACATCGGTTCTCAGCCGCTTCAACGACTGCTCTGCTACCAAACGGATCCGCTCAGGGCGGCTATCGAGGCCTTCTTTGGTGTTGCCATTCTTGAACCCAAACTTTGTGGCGATAACCACTTTCCCCTTATAAGGTGAGAGCGCCTCGCCGAGCATCTCCTCATTCTCGGCGCCGTACGCCTCGGCCGAGTCGAAAAACGTCACGCCGCGCTCAACCGCAGTTCGAATCAGGCTAGTAGCCTCGGATTTATCCGTAGCAGGCCCGTAGCCAAACGTCAGTCCCATACAGCCCATGCCGATGGCAGAAACTTCAAGATTTTTTCCAAGCGTGCGCGTTTTCATAACGGTCCTCTATACAAGTGATGGACAACTATAGCCCGTGCCCGGTCAGTTGATTAGATGGTATAAAGAACATACCGTTATAAGCAGGGCTAATACCGTGGCGCGCGACAATCTTCAGGACATTTCTGCTTTTCTTGCGGTGGCGCGAGAGCGAAGCTTCACCCGAGCCGCCGCGAAGCTTGGGATCTCTCAGTCGGCGCTTAGCCAGACTGTGCGGGCGCTGGAGGAGAGGCTTGGAATTCGGCTATTGACGCGCAACACGCGCGGGGTCGCGCCCACAGAAGCAGGCGAACTTTTGCTTCAGACGGTTGGGCCGCACTTCGACGGCATCAATGCAGGGATTGCCGCACTGAGTGGGTTGCGCGAGAAACCCGCTGGCACGGTGCGCATTACCGCCGATCAGCATGCGGCGGAGGACGTACTCTGGCCCGCACTCGACAAATTTCTTCCCGATTTTCCAGATATCAAAGTTGAGATAGTCGTTGACTACGGATTGACTGACATCATTGCCGAGCAATACGACGCCGGGGTCCGCATCGGGCAGGTCATTGCCAAGGACATGATTGCAGTTCCGATCGGGCCGGATATGCGGATGATCGTTGTCGCGGCGCCCAGCTATCTGAAGCGGAATGACGCTCCCGTCATCCCTCAGGACCTCACAAACCATAACTGCATCAATCTGCGCCTGCCGACCTATGGCGGTCTTTACGCTTGGGAATTTCAGAAAGAAGGGCGAGAACTGAACGTCCGGGTGGATGGGCAACTGATGTTTAACAACATTGCGTTGATTACCAAGGCGGCCCTCGCCGGGCACGGACTCGCCTATGTGTCCGAGGCGCGCGTTGCGGACCATCTGGCAAGTGGTCAGTTGATCCCGCTTCTGGAAGACTGGTGCCCCTGGTTTCCCGGATACCATCTCTATTACCCTAGCCGACGTCAGCCCTTGCCAGCTTTCGCAGCCGTTGCTAACGCACTGCGATATCGCGGCGTTGCGGCAAGAGAGCGTTTCTGAAAGCCGACGACGGGCCGTTGAGCGTCGGCGAGCAGTTGTCGGCTGCCTGTGAGCAACGCGATTTTCGACTGTCCATTTTGGCAGTGTCGGCGACCGTCCGAAGCTGGCCGGGTACCCGAGCATTGCACAAGTGGCGGATGGTGGCGAAATTCGTACAGCACCGGGCCGGAATCAGTCTGCACGAGCGTGCGCGTGACGCAGTCATTTGCGTTGCCGGCTTCATCGAAATGCGTGAGCGTGCTCGCGCTGAAGCGAGCGAAAAATTTCCTTGTCGAGCATCCCAACGAAATCGCGGTCGACGCGCACGAATTGCAAGTTGCCCAAGGGCGTGACGAGCAGGGGCGGACGCGTTGCTTTGCGCATGAACGCTATTCGCGAACCAGGTGGCTACGAACGCAGCTAGGAACAGTCGTCTGATGTTACCTTCTAATGCTTCGCCGATTTGCCGTCGGCCCTAGTGCTAATGGCAGTGCTCAAGAAAACAGCGGCAAAGATTCGACGGTGGTCTGGCGCCGACGGCGCGGAGGCCCGGATCGACTGGTTCGTACGGGACCTTTCTCGCCGACCGAGCCGAGGTGCTTGTTGAGATCCGAAAGTGCGTTGCAGACAGACGTGCGATCGGGGATTACCACCAATGCCAGCTCAAGCCGGTCTAGCAGTACCGGCAGACTCAATTCTCCAGTTACCTTTCCTGCTAACTTCCGCTTCCGCATAAGACTGCTCCCTGATCGGGCAAACGCCGCCTGATGGCGTCACCACAGATCCTTAAGATTCGGCGACATCTGTTTTTTCGCCTTGGCGTTAAACGGTGCGTCGGATGCATCTCCGTTTCGCAACGTCACTTTTAGCACGTCGAGATGGAAAACCACCTCGCCACAGATCCGGACGAATCCAACATTCTCCCGCTTCGAGTCCTCGGCGCCTTTCGGGATATCAATGATGCCCACTATCTTCACCGTCGTCACGTTCACGCAACGTCAGCCAGCATCGACTGACGACAGTCCGCCGCGGCGCACCGGCATGTGTACTGGGCCCGAACGTCTTCATCCAGGGGATCGTCGGTATCCAGCAGATACTCAATAAACAGTTCTTCACCGGCCTCGATAGCCCGGAGCGTGTGAATGAAGATGCGCCCAGCGTCTTCGATGGTCTCGCAGTTCGGCGCGCACGCGTGGTTCAACCATCGGGCGCTGTTGCCACCACGGCTGCCGTCGATGACGCGCCCGTCCGACAGGCCGAAGAGGAATGTGTGCCCCGCGACGCCCTCACGACGGTGACGACGAACGGCATCGCGCCACGAGGTAATTTCCCCCTTGTACTGCAGCACGCGCTCGCCCGTCGCGAGCGGTTTCACTGCGAACACGCCTTTGCCGTGGACTAACGATCGCCGGACGATCACACGCCTCATACTGTTACCTCGACTGATATGCGCGCCAGTATAGAAGAGGCAGAAATCCGCATCCACACTGACGTGGATGCGTTGCTCGCGAAGGTTGTGGTGACCGCGCTGCATTGCAACTGGAAGTTTGTTTTGGCACAATCAGCTGGAGGTTGGGAACCCGCTCGACTGAAGGCAGCGCCGGACTAGAACAGCTGGGCCCCGAGTTCGCGCAGGCTGTTCCACTTGACGGTGCTGACGAAGGTCCTGCCCGTCGTATCGAGTGACTCGATCATCGCGCGTTGCCCACGCGCTTCTGCGATCACACGGACGATGCGCGTGCGGTAGCGCAACAGCGCACCGATCGGTGGACACAGCGGCTCCCGCCTGCTCCGCGATCGTTTCTTTCCCATACGGCTATCTAGCTAGATGTGCAGCGAATCGAAGGGGCTGCGGCAAGTCGTAGCATCTCGCCACCGATGCTACCAGGCCGGCTTGCCCAGGTCCAGGCTCTAGCACTATTACGTCCACTCCCTGTCGTCGGGCAACGGTGGAGCGATGTGACCGGCTGAGTACCGCCGGCAGGAACCTGGCCGACGGCTTGTGCACGATCTCAGCCGGCGTTCACCGCATCCTTGAATGCCTTGCCGGCCGTGAACTTGACGGTCTTCGCCGCAGGGATCTGCATCTCGACGCCAGTCGCCGGATTGCGACCGACCCGGGCGGCACGCGCACCGGTGGAAAACGAGCCAAAGCCGATCAGTTGCACTGTCTTGCCCTTGGTCACCTCGCCAGTGATTGCCGCGATCACCGCGTCAACCGTCTCACCCGTCGCGGCCTTGCTTTCTCCGGTCGCCGCAGCGACTGCATCCACCCGTTCCTGTTTGTTCATTGATTTTTTCCTCGTTGAGTGAATGACGATGCCAACACCCTACCCGATCGGCGCGCCTCCGCGCAATCGGCACGCGCCTGCACGAGATTCACGCCCCGGGGCACCACTCTATGCCGACGCGTCGTCTGGCCGTGCCGGATACGCGCTTGCTGGGCGCCAGAGGTAGTTGGTACATGCGGGACAGGAACGCTGACCGCGACATGTCAAACCGCCAAGGTTGTGCGCCGCAGACCGGGCATTCCCGGGATCGGCCGGCCACGACGATCCTGCTTCGCATCCCCAAGGCACGCGTCGGGTGCGCACGGAGTCACGCCAGGTGCCATCTGGCGACGTCATCCGGCTCCTATAAGGGCCAATGTCCACAAACGAAGGGTCGGATAGCTCTGATCCGGGACTTCATTTACGTCGCCCGTGGTGCGACGCGACTGAAAGACTACCGCCGCGCGCCGGTGCAGTGACTATCATGTAGACGTGGTCGGTGCTCACGGCACGTGACCACACACGGAGCGGCGACGGGGCTGGCGGGCAAACTGGCCGCCCGTCTCTGCTCCGCCATGACCCGGTCCGCGCTGTGCGGGCCGTTTTTTTGCGCCGTTTTAATGCCGATAAGTCGTATTAGCTGCTTTGCATTTAATGTTCTGGCGGCCCGCAGACCGCTCCGGACATGCAAATCGAAATGCGGACGCCCCTTTGCAACCATCCACACCGGCGACAATGTCGGTTTCCTCCGCAGATGTTCAGCCCTCTCCTGCTCGTGCCCTGCGTTCTGGCTTCCCCTCATTCAAAGATCCGGGCTCATCACGACGGTTTGCTCATCCCACGAACCACCAAGGCACGATTATCAAATAATCCTCAGGTTGCGAATTCGACCAATTGACGGGGACCGCTCGAGAATCAGTTTGATGATGAACTCGGGCAATTAGGCCCGAGGCACCGTGGCCGGTAAATTGCAGCCCATCTGCGACGGGACGTGAACGATGAAATCGTCCGGCGCCGACCGCAGGCTGTGCTCGTAGGTGACTTGATAGTCCATGCTATGGTTGGTCAGATAATCCAGAGGCTTTGTCCGTCTGGAGTTCCGCCTCAATCTGCTCAATCGACGGCAGGTTAGGCATTAGAGGCGCCGGGATATCGCGCAGCAACTGATACTCAGCGACGCCCATAGGACTTGCAATCCCGCGCAGCGCGTATTCGGCGACCAGGCGATTATTTTCCTTGCACAGTAGCAAGCCTATCGTGGGCTCGTCGTGCGGCCCTTTGACTTGGGCATCCACGGCTGAGAGATAGAAATTGAGCTGACCGGCATATTCGGGCTTGAATGGCGTTGTTTTCAATTCGACGACAACGTAACACCGCAGCTTGAGATGGTAAAAGAGCAGGTCGACAAGAAACTCGTCTCCTCCGACTACCAGGCGGTATTGCCGCGCCACAAATGCAAACCCGGCACCAAGCTCAAGCAGGAAACGGGTGATGTGCCGGGTGAGCGCGTTTTCGATGTCCCGTTCCTGAGCGCTTTCAGTCAGACCCAGAAAATCGAAGATGTAAGGATCCTTGAGCGAATCGCGGGCTAGATCGGACCGCGAAGGGGGCAGGCGGTCGCGAAAATTTGTCACGGCGCTGCCCTGTCTTTCCCGCAGGCGACTCTCGATCTGCATCACCAGCACGTTTCGGGACCAGCCGTGTTCGATCGACTTTTCAGCATACCAATCGCGTGCTTCCGGCGCTTTCAGCTTGTCGAGCAACGTGACGACATGGGACCAGGGCAATTGTGCAACAGCCTGTTGCACAAACTCTTTGCCCGGCCAGGCCTCGGCCAGCGCCCGCATGTACTTCAGGTTCCGCGGCGAAAATCCGCGCATGTCGGGAAACGCCGTTCGCAGATCGCGTGCCAACTGATCAACGACCTTTGCGCCCCACCCCGCCCGCCCCTGCCGATCGAGGATTTCATGCCCGATCTGCCAATACAGCGAAATCAGTTCCCGGTTGACCGACAAAACGGCCCGCTGCCGCGCCTGCTCAACACGCGACTTAAGACCAGTCAGCCAGGCGTTATAGTCACCTACGTCGAAAGACATTTCCGTCATACTGCCCTGTGGAAAATATTGGCCGGCAGTGCCGGCGCATTTGCAACGATTATCAACGGTCACCACGCAGCCCGCAACTGCGCCGACGGCGCACCGCCGGCTTGCAGCAGTGACTGCTGCCCTCCCGGTTGCGCCCAACATGGTTGGTCAATTGTAGGCGCTGCCGGCTGCTCTGATCCCGTCCTTCCGGCCGTGTGACGATGCCGGCTGACTCGATCCGCGCTTCTTCGAGCGTCGCGTCGGAATATTGCGTAATGTCTCTTGCCACTCGACCAGAAGTTGCGCGATCACAGCTCCATCCGGCTTTTCGCAATTGCTACGGCGGCCTTCCGGTGCCAGGCCGCGATCGGCTTTACAGGCGACCCATGTTGACTTCGCGAATGCCCTTCGCGTCGCGCAACGCGATCGCGGCACGATTCAGTTCGCCTCTCAGCTGCTCGGCGCCGCGCATCCCGGGAAGACGCCACTGCGGATTGTTCGAGTCGCTGGTCAGCACGAGTACCGTGCCAATACAGAAAGGTCGTTGCCACCAGGGATGCAACGACGTCACATCCTGGATACGGAAGAGTTCGAGGCTCTGCACCTGCCGGCTGAGAATGCCCTGCCTGCAGGTGATGCGGGCCATGTCAATGATGGTTTCGGTGTAACCCGTACGCAGGTACGCACCGACGCCGCCCACCGCGATCGCGAGCAACGCGACGACCGGTGCAATCCAGAGCACTGGCCAGCGCGTCAGCGCATACAGGTAGGCGGCAAAAACAGCGATCGCGCCGGCGCCGCCCTTGATGTCGGTTGGCAGGTTCACGATCTGTGACGGCGTGCCGCTGAATACTACGCCGGGCACGACCGCAACCGGGCCGTCGCGGTCGAGGTGTGCAAGCTGATTCATTTTCTTCTCTCAGTTTGATGTTTCATCGGTCAATATCTGGCCCACTGCCGGGTGCATCGGGATCAGCAGGCGATGCCGCATCCTGGTCTGGATTGGACGGATCTTCCGGAGTGGGTGGCGGCGGATGGCGCACGGCATCGCGCAACTCGTCGCGTTCCCATGTCTCGCGCTCACGCTGCGCCGCCCGACGCTCCAGCGCCTCGGCATCGAGCTCTGCTACACGGACCTGTCGGATACTCTCCAGCTCCGGCTGCTCAAACACGAT
>NZ_JARESS010000035.1:0-90330 GCF_046027915.1 Paraburkholderia sp. RL17-347-BIC-D | reverse complement strand
ACAGCCATGATACCGGTCCTTAAAAAGCCACGGGCGCGGCCGCTAATTTCGCTGGCCGCGCCCCGGATGCTACGAACGCTGCTTAGTCGAGCGGCGCCGAACGCAGATCGGACACTTGCTGCGGTGACACGGCCGTACCGTGGTTGCCCCACGACATACGGATGTACGTCACAACCGCCGCGACTTCCTGATTCGACAGCGCTTGCGCGAACGGCGGCATGCCATACGGATGCGGGTTGCCATCCGTGCTCGGCGGGTAGCCGCCGTTCAGCACCATACGGATCGGGTTGACCGCCGACGGCATCTGAATCGACTGGTTGTTCGCGAGCGGCGGGAAGGACGGCGGCATGCCGAGGCCATTTTCCGCGTGACACTTCGCACAGTTGTCAGCGTAGATCTTCTGACCTTGCTTCAACAGTTCGCCGCCGAACTTTTCCGACGTTTCGAGCTGCAGCGGTTCAGGCGCTTCGCTCTTCTGCGGAATCGTCTTCAGGTACGTGGCCATCGCGTTGATGTCCGCGTCCGACATGTACTGCAGGCTGTTGTGAACCACTTCGGCCATCGGACCGAACACCGCGCCGCGGTTCGACACGCCGGTCTTCAGCAGATCGGCGATGTCTTTGGTTTCCCAGTCGCCGAGGCCGGCTTCCTTGTTCGACGTGAGCGACGGTGCGTACCAGTTCTGCAGCGGGATCAGGCCGCCGGCAAACGCCGCCGAGCTCACCGGGCCGCCCATGGCGTTGATCGACGTGTGGCACATGCCGCAGTGGCCGAGGCCTTCGATCAGGTACGCGCCGCGGTTCCATTCGACCGACTTGGTCGGATCCGGCTTGTACTCGCCTTCACGGAAGAACAGCGTGCGCCAGCCGATCAGCATGTTGCGCTGATTGAACGGGAATTTCAGTTCATGCGGACGGCTCGCCACGTTGACCGGCGTGACCGAACGCAGGTACGCGTAGATCGCGTCCGAGTCGGCGCGCGTGACCTTCGTGTAGCTGGTGAACGGGAAGCCCGGATACAGCAGGCTGCCGTCTTTCGAACGGCCGGTGTGCATGGCGCGGTAGAAGTCGTCCTGCGTCCACTTGCCGATACCGTACTGGTCGTCAGGCGTGATGTTCGGCGTGAACATCGTGCCGAACGGCGTGGCCATGGGCAGACCGCCGGCGAACTGCTTGCCGCCGCGCACCGTGTGGCAGGCGATACAGTCGCCGGCGCGGGCGAGATACTCGCCCTTCTTGATCAGCGCGGCCTGGTCGGCGGGCGTTGCCGCCATGGCCGTGCCGTTATGCAGATGGTCGCCGCCCGACCACAGGACGGGAACGAGTGCGGCGGCCGCAACGACGACGACTGCCGAGAGGGCGAACAAAGACTTGCGTTTCATTTGAGTGTCTCTCCCGGTGCCTTATTGCGGTTCGCTGCCGCAGGCAAGCGGAGTCTTCATCGAGCGGGCCGGAGCCGGCACGGGGTTTTGCGGAGCCTGTTGCGTGGAAAGCCATGAAGCGACGGCGTTCACGTCATCGTCGGTCAGGCGCGTGGCGATGGTGTGCATGCAATCAGGCGCGATGGCATGACGCGAGCCCGAGCGCCATGCGCCGAGCTGGGCGCTGATGTAGTCGGAGTGCAGACCGACCAGACCCGGGATAGCGGGTTCCATACCGGTCAAACTCTTGCCGTGGCAAGCCGCGCAAGCCGGAATCTGCTTCGAGGCGTCGCCGTTCAGCACGATCTGCTGGCCGCGCGCGAGCGTGCTCGACGACACCGTCGGCTTGGCCGGCGGCGGATACGGAGGACGCTGTTGCGAGAAGTACGTGGCGATCTGATGAAGGTAGTCGTCGGAGAGGTACGTGACGAGGTAGTTCATGGGCGGATATTTGCGGCGCCCTTCGCGGAAATTCTGCAGCTGGTTGTAGAGATAGTCGGCCGGCTTGCCCGCCAGGCGCGGGAAGTAGTCGTTGTCGGTACCTTGGCCATGCGAGCCGTGGCAGGCCGTGCAGCCTTGCACGCGCGCTTCCATCGTATCGGGGGCCTTCGGTTGAGTCTGCGCTTTCGCAGCGCTATAAACGCCCGCGGAGCCGATCAGCAGAAGGGCGAGCAACGGGCGGAAAATGCGTCTTGAAGACACGCGTAACTCCATCAAAATCGGGGACCTGACCGAACTTCGAGCGGCTCGGTGTGAAGGGCAGCCGGCGCTGCGGCGACGCAGCATTCTATCATCGAAGGGTGATGGTGACTATTTGGCACATTAGAGAAGGTTCCGGCTGTCACAGCCATGCGACAGTTTGACGCGGACGACAGCTTCGAGCGACTCGCCTGTTATCCCGAATTTGTCTGCGCGATCAACGGCGCAAGCCTCGGGCCCGGCCGATCTATCCATAAACCAGGTTGAACCGACGCCCGCGCGAACCATCGAAGCGTACACTTCCGGGCGCGCCGGGCTTTGTCCGGTCTCGTTGTGCCCGGTCCGACGCCCACCGTTTTCCTGATCATCCGCTATCGGCCCTACATGAAGCTACTTAATTTTTCCCGTCCGGCGTTGCGAGCCTCGATGCTCGGCGCCGCGGCGCTGCTTGCGACGTCCACGGTTTTCGCCCATGCGCATCTGACCTCGAGCGAGCCGGCGGCCAACGCCGAAGTCAGCGCGCCCACCGAAGTGACGATCCATTTCACCGAGCCGCTCGAGCCGGCTTTCAGCAGGATCGCGCTTGCCGACACGAGCGGCAAGGCGGCCGCACCGGCCGAGTCGCAGGTCGATAAGGATGACGCCAAGGTCATGCATCTGCCGCTGCCGTCGTTGAATGCCGGCCGCTATGCGGTGCACTGGATCGCGGTAGCCACGGACGGCCACCGTACCCAAGGCGACTTTGCGTTTATCGTCAAATGAGCATCGACGGACTCTGGATCGGGCAGGTCGCCATGGCCGCGCTCATGAACGTCGCGTTTGCGTTTGCCGTCGGTTCGGCGTTGCTCGGCGCGTGGCTCGCGAAGGACGCCCAGCAGAAGATCTCGCCCGCGCGTCCCGCGTGGTTGCGCGCGCAACGCTCGATGCTGACGGCCACCGTCGTGCTGGTACTCGCGGATCTCGGCTGGCTGCTGTATCAGGCGGCGTCGATGAGCGGTGTCGCGTTGCCGGCCGCCATTGGCGTAGTGCCGACCGTGCTGACGCAAACCCATGTCGGTTACGGTTGGAGCGTTGCGTTTGCCGGCGCGCTCGTGCTGCTCGGCACAGCGATGGCCAGTCATACGGGCATGCTGCGCAACGCGCTGCTTTGGCTCGCGGTGATCGCGATCGCCGCGGGCAAGGCGTCGCTGGGTCACGCCGCCGATGCCGGGCCGGCCTCGGCCGCGATCGCCATGCAAACGCTGCATGTGCTCGTCACCAGCGTGTGGGGCGGTCTGGCGATGGCGGCGGGGCTCGCGGTCCTGCCGGCGCTCGGCACCTCGACCGCGCGCGGCATGTTGATCCGCACGGCGACTCAGGTGTCGAACGTGTCGGTGGTGGCGGTTGCGCTCGTGCTGCTCTCCGGCATCTTCAACGCGATACGGGGTTCGGGCGGCTCGTTCGAGGCGATCGAACTCAGCACGTGGGGTCATGTGCTGACGCTGAAGCTTGCGCTGGTCGCGCTCGCGCTCGTGCTCGGCGGACTCAACCGCTTTTTGGCGCTGCCGCGCCTGCGCCGCACGGCCTCGACGATGGATGCTCACACCTTCGTCAACGTGCTGTATCTCGAAGCGCTGGCGATGATCGGCGTGTTCGTCGCAGCGGCCGCGTTGTCGCATAGCGTACCGGCGTTCGCGGCGCTCGGTTGATGCCGTGGCGCGAGGTCATGCGCAAGGCGAGCTGCGTGATCGACGGCGACTGAACCGCAACCGCGTCGGCATGAGTTCAGCTCTGCAACGTGCCGCAACCGCCACGTCAACCACATAAAAAAGCGCCGCACAGCAAAAGCGTGCGGCGCAATACACACGGTCGCCTGGCGGTGGCCAGCAATCCGTTACTACTCTTTTCAGGCGGCGAGTGCGTGGCTCGCCCGCTCTAGTGTCTCCTCCGGAAACATCTCCTGCTGCAACTCGCCGGCTTCGCTGAACCACTGGCAGATCAGCCAGTTGCCCGGCGCGAATAGCACCGGCCCGCTCCAGATGACGGTCATCGGGCGGCCGCCTGACTTGAGTTTCAGGACGTCGCCCGCGCGAAACGCGGGTTGCGCCCGCCTCATGAGCCGCTCGGCCAGCCGCATGTGAGCCTCCGCTTATTCGAGGCCGAGCCGGTGTCCGAGGATCGGCGCGCAAAAGAGCGCGATGGCGCAGCCCGCAGCTTTGCCTTCGAGTTCGGCGCCCGCGGCGCGCGCGCCGTACATATGCGTGAGGAGATCGAACAGTTGCGGCAGGCAGTACACCACCGCGGCGCCGATGAGGCATTTCTCGACGACCGAGATGCGCCAGCCGCGTTCGAATGCGAGCGCCGCGCCGAGGATGCGCAGCACGCCGAACACCACCAACGCACCAACGGCGGCTTGTTCGCGGAGCAGATAGTCTGGAAGGAACTCGCCCATATTTTCCCCGATGCATTTGTCGTTTGAATGCATTTCAGCAAGGAGCGGGCCATGAGTCTGTCTGATGCCGAACAAACGGCTTGAAAGCCTTTCTGGATGAGGCTTTGCGAGGAATGCTACGCAGCAGGGAAGAGCCTGGAAAACGCCTGTTTCGGTCCATTTGGTCCGGGATGTTGCGTTACTGCGACGGCCCGCGCGCCACGTCACCGTGACGCGCGGGCCGCACCGCGAAGCGCGGGATAACGCCGCTTTAACGAATCCGTTCGATCTTGCCCACGAGGAACAGATACGACAGTGCGCCGACCACGCCGACGCAGCTCATGAACACCAGCGCGGGCCGGAAATCGTTGTTCCTGACGATCAAGCCGATCACCACCGGTACGCAGATCGACGACAGGTTGCCCATCAGGTTGAACATGCCGCCGGTGAGGCCGAGCAGTTCCTTCTTCGCCATCGACGACACCAGCACCCATGTGATCGACGAAAAACCGCTGCCGAAGAACGCGATCGCCATGAAGAGGATCACCATCGCGGGCGACTCGACATAGTTTGCGCCGACGATCGCCGTGGACAGCAGCAGGCCCGTCACGATCGGCACCTTGCGCGCGAGCGTGGCCGACACGCCGCGCCGGATCATCCAGTCCGACAACAGGCCCGAACCCAGAATGCCCACGAAGGCAGCGAGAAACGGCACGGCCGCCATGAAGCCGGCTTTCAGAAAGTCCATGTGCCGGTACTTGACAAGGTAGGTGGGAAACCAGGTGAGGAAGAACCACAGCGTCGAGGTCACCGCGATCTGCCCGATATAGACGCCCCACAGCTTGCGATTGCCGAGCACCGCGCGCCAGTCGGCGGCGCTGTAGCGCGCGCGGGGACGACGTGTGTCGCCGAGTTCGACGAGTCCGCCGCCTGCACGGATCGTTTCGAGTTCGGCTTCGTTGACGTCCTTAGCCTCGGACGGTTCACGGTACAGCGCGTACCAAACCAGCGCCCACGCCACGCCGATCGCTCCGGTCAGAAAGAACACGCCTTGCCAACCGAAATGCTGTTGCGTGAGAACCAGCGCCGGCGTCAGAAACGCGAGCCCGACATACTGGCCGGACGTATAGCTGGCAATCGCGCGAGCCCGTTCGCTATCCGGAAACCAGGTCGTGACGATACGGTTCAGCGTGGGATAGGCGGGCGCCTCCAGCGCCCCGAGCAGCACGCGCAGCGAAAGCAGCATCGCGAACGCGCTGGCGAATCCTTGCAGAATGGTCGCCAGCGACCACAGTCCGATGATCAGCGCCAGCAGAAGCCGCGGCCGCGTGCGATCGACCAGCATGCCGCCGGGAATTTGCAGCAGTGCGTATGACCAGCCGAACGCGGAAAACACCAGTCCCATTTGGGTCGAATCGAGTTGCAGATCCTGCGCGATCGCGGTGGCGGCGATCGACAGATTGCTGCGGTCCAGATACGTGATGACGACGGTGATGAACAGCATCGCAAGGAGGCGGTGGCGCTTGGCCGTCGCTTGCGTCTGGATGTGGGTTGTCTCCACTCAGGTTGTCCTCTTGTTGGTTTTTCTGCCGGCGCCACGGGCCGCGGAACACGCAAACATGAACGTCGACGCAAAAACAAAAACGCCGCCCATGGGCGGCGTTCCTTCACGCAATTACCATTCGGCGACGCTGCCGTCCTCGTGGCGCCACACCGGATTGCGCCAGCGATGGCCGACCTTCGCCATCTCCCGCACCTTCTCTTCGTTGACCTCGATGCCGAGGCCCGGACCTTGCGGAATCGACACGAAGCCGTCTTCGTATTTGAAGACTTCCGGATTCCTGATGTAGTCGAGCAGATCGTTGCCCTGGTTGTAGTGGATGCCGAGACTCTGTTCCTGGATGAACGCGTTGTAGCTCACCGCGTCGATCTGCAGGCAGGTGGCCAGCGCGATCGGGCCGAGCGGGCAATGCAGCGCGAGCGCGACGTCGTAGGCTTCCGCCATCGACGCGATCTTGCGGCACTCGGTAATGCCGCCCGCGTGCGACGCATCCGGCTGAATGATGTCGACGTAACCACCCGACAGAATGTGCTTGAAGTCCCAGCGCGAATACAGGCGCTCGCCCAGCGCGATCGGCGTGTTGGTCTGGTTGACGATGTCGCGCAGCGCCTCGGCGTTCTCCGACAGCACCGGCTCTTCGATGAAGAGCAGCTTGTACGGGTCGAGTTCTTTCGCCAGCACCTTGGCCATCGGCTTGTGCACGCGGCCGTGGAAGTCCACGCCAATGCCGATGTTCGGTCCGACCGCCTCGCGCACGGCCGCGACGTTGTTGATAACGCCTTGCACTTTGTCGAAGGTGTCGATGATCTGCAGTTCTTCCGAGCCGTTCATCTTCACGGCCTTAAAGCCGCGCTCGACCACGGCGCGCGCGTTGTTGGCGACGTCGCTCGGACGGTCGCCGCCGATCCACGAATACACCTTGATCTTGTCGCGCACCTGGCCGCCGAGCAGCGCATGAACCGGCACGCCATGATGCTTGCCCTTGATGTCCCACAGCGCCTGGTCGACACCGGCGATCGCGCTCATCGTGATCGGGCCGCCGCGATAGAAGCCCGACCGATACATCACTTGCCAATGGTCTTCGATCAGAAGCGGGTCTTTGCCGATCAGATAGTCGGACAGCTCCTCCACCGCGGCCGCCACCGTGTGCGCACGGCCTTCGACCACCGGCTCGCCCCAGCCGACGATGCCTTCGTCGGTTTCGATTTTCAGGAAGCACCAGCGCGGCGGAACGATGAAGGTTTCGAGCTTGGTGATTTTCATGGTGTACGTCTCCTTTGTCGGCCGGAGTTAGCGCTTTAGCGCTTACTCCGGCCCCATGCAAAGCATCGGCCTTGGGCGTCTGCGAAATATTCCGGGGATTCACATGCTACAACAAAGCGCGTTTAAGTACTATTAATAGTATTATTGGCCATATAGTGGCAAGACCGGCGTCTCGGCATGGTGTTGTCGAAGCAGTGATCTCAAGGTTGAGATACCGGATAATCGCGCTCGTTCCGGCCTCGGTTCCAATATCGATAGCGCCGCAAGGCCGCTAGGAGAAAGCTATTCAGCACGATCTGCATGGGCGTGTCGCCCATCTGCTGGCGACCGCGATTCTGCGCGGCGACTATGCGCCCGATTCCATCCTGCCGCGCGAAGCGGAGTTGATGGAGACGTTCGGCGTGAGCCGCACGGTGTTGCGGGAGGCTTTGCGTACGCTGACTTCGAAAGGCTTGATCGAATCGCGTCCGCGCGTGGGCACGCGCGTGCGTCCGAAACGCGCGTGGAATCTGCTCGATGTCGACGTGCTCGACTGGTACTCGCGGGTCGCCGAGCCAATGACGTTCGCGCTCAAGCTGCAGGAAATGCGCGAGATGATCGAGCCGTACGCCGCGAGTCTGGCGGCTGCCTCGCACACGGACGACACGTTCTACGCACTCGCCGCGGCCCATGCGGCGATGGTGGCGGCGCGCAATGTCGACGAATGGGTGCGTGCCGATCTGCAGTTTCATTTGAGCGTGCTGACCGCGTGCAGCAATGAATTGCTGATTCCGCTCGGCACGCTGATCGAGCGCACGCTCGAAGCGCAACTGCGTCTGAACGCGAAACGCGCGGACGTGTTCAATGCGTCGCTGGCCGAGCATACGGCGGTGTTCGAAGCGATTCGCGATCGCGACGCGGCTGCGGCGCGTGCGGCGATGGCGGGGCTGTTGGGTGTGACGCGCGGGCGAATCGAGGCTTAGGCGTGGGCGTCGCGGCGGCGCTCGGCGACGATCCGGTTCAGCGCCGCGTCAGCCGTCGCGCTTCAATCCATCGCGGCGTGCGCCACGGACGTATCCGCCGCCTTGTGTGCAGGGCGGATCAACAGCAGTAGCGGAATAACCAGCAGCGTCGCCATGAACATCAGCTTGAAGTCGTTCAGATAGGCGATCATCGACGCCTGCTGAGTGATCGACACGTTCAATGCGGCCATGTCGTAGTTCGATCCGCTATTGAGCATCGGCTGGATAGCGGGATTGAAGGGCGTGATATTCGCCGCGAGGTCCGCATGCGAGACTTGCGTGTTGCGCGTCATCAGCGTCTGCACGATCGAAATCCCGATACTGCTGCCGATATTGCGCATCAGGCTGTATGTCGCGGTGCCGTCCGCGCGCAGTTCCGGCGTGAGCGTCGAGAAGGTCAGCGCGCTCAGCGGCACGAACACGAGACCGAGTCCGAAGCCCTGAATCACCCCAGGCCAGACGATGTCCGATGCCGACAGCACGATCGTGTAATGCATCATCTGCCACAGCGCGAACGCCGAGATCAGGAAGCCCGCGAGCAGCAGGAGCCGCGCGTCGATCCGCCTCAGCAGGCGCCCGGCGATCAGCATCGCGACCATCGTGCCCGCGCCGCTCGGCGCGGTGACGAGGCCGGTGGTCGCGACCGGATAATTCATCAGGTTTTGCAGCATGGGCGGAAGCAACGCGCGCGTCGCATACATCACCGCGCCGATCACGAAGATGAAAAACGTCCCCGTGGCGAAGTTCGGGTCCTTCAGCAACTCGTATTTGAAGAACGATTTCTTGCCGACGGTGGCCGTGTGCACGAGGAAAAACGCGAAGCTGATGGCCGCAAGCAGCGCCTCGATGACGATTTCGTTCGAGCCGAACCAGTCGAGTTGCTCGCCGCGATCGAGCATGGCCTGCAATGCGCCGATGGCGAGACCAAGCGTGGCGAAGCCGAACGCGTCGAACTTCGCGTCGTGTTTCGGCTCGCGCGAAGGCAGGAAGGTCGCCACGCCGAACAGCGCGAACGCGCCGATCGGCACGTTGATGAAAAACACCCAGCGCCAGTTGTAGCTGTCGGTGAGCCAGCCGCCGAGCGTCGGCCCGAGAATCGGCCCGACCATCACGCCCATGCCCCATACCGCCATGGCCTGGCCCTGCTTCTCGCGCGGGTTGATGTCGAGCAGGATGGATTGCGACAGCGGCACCAGCGACGCGCCGAAAATCCCTTGCAGCAAACGCGACGCGACGATTTGCGTGAGCGTCTCCGACAAACCGCACAGCGCCGACGACACCGTGAAGCCACCGATCGCGAAGATCAGCAGGCGCTTGACGCTCAGCCGGTCGGACAGCCAGCCGGTGAGCGGCGTGGCGATCGCGGCGGCGACGATGTACGAGGTCAGCACCCACGTGATCTCATCCTGCGACGCGGACAGCGTGCCCTGCATATGCGGCAGGGCCACGTTGGCGATCGTGCTGTCGAGCGTCTGGATCAACGTCGCCAGCATGATCGAGATGGTGATCATCGGGCGGTTGAGCGGCGCGGCGGCGCTGGCCGCCGGGTTGTCGGAAGACATGAATGAGCGGGGTCGTCGATATAGTAAGCATGCTTAGTATATCGGTTGCGCGCGTGTCTGCCATCGGGAATTATGCGGAGCGTGAATTGCGCCCGTTTCAACCCTGAAAAACGAAAGCCTTTCGTATAATCCGCGCATGAAAACCCAACTCGATGAGCGCTTCGGCTTTCTGATTTCCGACGTCGGCCGCCTGACGGGCAAGCGTTTCGACGACCTCGCGAAGTCTTCAGTCGATCTGACGCGCGCGCAGTGCCGCGTGCTGGCCTACCTCGCGCATTACGGCGACACCAATCAGGCGCGGCTCGCGGACCTGCTCGAAGTCGCGCCGATTTCGGCGGGTCGTCTGCTCGACCGGATGGAAGAGGGCGGCTGGATCGAGCGGACTGCCAATCCGCAGGACCGCCGCGAACGCCAGGTGCACATGACGCCGAAGGCCGAGCGCACGCTCGGCAAGGCGCGCAAAGTCGGCGACGAAGTCGCGCTCGAAGCGCTGAACGGCTTTACTGAAGAGGAAGCGAAGCAGTTGATCGCGTTGTTGCAACGCGTACGGGGCAATCTGAGCCGGCTGGTGGATCGGTGATAGCCGGCGTGCGATTGGGTTAAGTGGGGCGTTGACGGCGCGCTTCCGCACGCCGCGTGGCGACTACTTCGACTCGGGCGTCCCCGACGCTCCCGACGGCGGCACCAACTCGAAACATGCAGGCGGCGCGACAGATGTTCTCGTTTTCGCGTCGGGCTGCTGCGGGTCGATACATTTGAAGGCGCTCTGATCGCGCTGGACGAAAATCGTGTCGGCCGGGCCCGCGCTGCCATGGGCGCTATTCACGACGGCGACGATTTTGTAGCCGTCCTGCAAGAGCGTGGACAGCGTGGTCGCGCTCGCGCGCCACTGGCTGTCGGGCGGTGTCTGAGCCTGAGCGGCGAGTGCGGCGGTGCCGCTGAGAAACGCGATGGAAGCGGTGGCCACGGCAAGCGTGGCGGTGCGGAACGTCATCAAGAAACCTCCTTGAAGTTGCTGTAGTTGCAGTTCGGAAAGCCAAAACAAAAAAGCCGCTGAACCTTGCGGATCAGCGGCTTTTTCTTGCAACTGGTGGCGAATCAGGGACTCGAACCCCGGACCTGCGGATTATGATTCCGTCGCTCTAACCAACTGAGCTAATTCGCCGAAAGAAGCGAGATTATGCGGATGGCGCCGGAGGCTGTCAACCCCCGGCGTACAACTTTTTCAAGAAGCTGTTCCGGTCATCAGACGTTTCAGTCCTTCGCGTAGATGTCCGAGTCTTTGGTTTCCCGGACGAACAGCATGCCGATCACGAAGGTAATGAGCGCGATCACGATCGGATACCACAGTCCCGAAAAGATATTGCCCTTCGCCGCCACGATCGCGAAGGCGGTGGCCGGCAGGAACCCGCCGAACCAGCCATTGCCGATGTGATACGGCAGCGACATCGAGGTGTAGCGGATGCGCGTCGGGAACATCTCCACCAGCATCGCCGCGATCGGTCCGTAGACCATCGTCACGTAGATCATCATGATCGTCAGGATCACCACGGTCATTGGCCAGTTGATCTGCGAGGGATCGGCCTTCGGCGAATAGCCCGCGGTCTTCAGCGTCGTCGCGAGGGTCTTGTCGAACGCTTTGCCTTGATCCTTGGCGTCGGCGGCCTTGCCGTCATACGTGTTGATCACCGTATCGCCGACCTTGATCTCCGCCAGCGTGCCCGCCGGCGCGGCGACGTTCTCGTAGTTCAAGCCGGCCTTCGAGAGCGCGCTCTTGGCGATGTCGCAGGAACTCGTGAACTTCGAGGTGCCGACCGGGTTGAACTGGAACGAGCACTCGTCCGGGTTCGCGATCACGACGATCGGTGCCTTCGCGGTCGCGGTTTCCAGCGCCGGGTTGGTGTAGTGCGCCAGCGCCTTGAACAGCGGGAAGTACGTGCACGCGGCGATCAGCAGGCCGGCCATGATGATCGGCTTGCGGCCGATACGATCCGACAGCGAGCCGAAGAACAGGAAGAACGGCGTGCCGATCAGGAGCGCGATCGCGATCATGATATTGGCGCTGCTGCCGTCCACCTTCAGCGTCTGCGTCAGGAAGAACAGCGTGTAGAACTGGCCCGTGTACCAGACCACGGCCTGGCCGGCGGTGAGGCCGATCAGCGCGAGAATCACGATCTTCAGGTTCTTCCACTGGCCGAAGGCTTCGGTCAGCGGCGCCTTGGAGGTCTTGCCTTCGGCCTTGATGCGCTCGAACACCGGCGATTCATGCAGTTGCAGACGAATCCACACCGACACGCCCAGCAGGATGATCGAGGCGATGAACGGAATGCGCCAGCCCCAGGCGCCGAACGCGTCTTCACCCATTGCCGTACGCACGCCGAGAATCACCAGCAGCGACAGGAACAGGCCGAGCGTGGCGGTTGTCTGGATCCAGGCCGTGTAGAAGCCGCGGCGTCCCGGCGGCGCATGTTCGGCCACGTAGGTGGCGGCGCCGCCGTACTCGCCGCCGAGCGCGAGGCCTTGCAGCATGCGCATCGCGATGAAGATCACCGGCGAAGCAAAGCCGATCGCCGCGTAGCCCGGCAGAAAACCGACGAGGAACGTCGACAGGCCCATGATCACGATCGTCACGAGGAACGTGTACTTGCGCCCGACCATATCGCCGAGGCGCCCGAACACGATCGCGCCGAACGGCCGGACCGCGAAGCCGGCCGCGAAGCTGAGCAGCGTGAAGATGAACGCGGCAGTCGGATTGACGCCGGAGAAGAAGCTCTTACTGATGAAGGCCGCCAGCGAGCCGGCCAGATAGAAGTCGTACCACTCGAAAACCGTACCCAGCGACGATGCGAAGATCACCCGCTTCTCTTCGCGCGTCATCGGCACGTGCGAGATTTGCCCGCCAACGGTAGCCATATGTCGTCTCCAATATTGATATGCACGCGGTTCGCCGGTAACGGCGTTCCCGTGGAACCGATTATTGGAGTGGAAACTTACGGCGTACTGACGTGGCGGGGTGAAATTGCAGCCTGGCGTGTGTTGCAGGTTTTTGGCCAACACGCGGCGATCTGGCCTCAAGACCGGCTAATTTGCTCTCAAGTAATCTCAATATCGAGATGGCAGATTTGCGCGTTCAAGTCACGTTAGGGTAAGTCCCGGCCCGTTCGTGCACGTGCAAGCTTACGCGTACGAGCGTGCCGGCAAGCCGCGGCGAGGTTTGGTAGACGTTGTCGTCGATCGTCAGCTCGCCGCCGTGCATGGTCGCGATCTCGCGGACGATCGCGAGTCCGAGGCCGCTGCCGTCGCCTTCACGGCCGAGAATCCGGTAGAAGCGCTCAATCACCCGCGAACGCTCGGCGACCGGAATGCCGAGGCCGGTATCCTCGACTTCCAGATACACGAGCCGCGCCGGCGCGTCATGCCTGACCCTGACGGTGATGCGCCCGCCCGGCGGCGTATAGCGGATGGCGTTGTCGATCAGATTCGACAGCATTTCGCGCAACATGACCGGATTGCCGTCCACTTCGACGGGCTCCTCGGGCGCTTCGTAGCCCAGATCCATCTGCTTGGCGAGCGCGGCCTGAACCCAATCGCGCACGGCGTGGCGCGCGACTTCGGTCACCTCGACCGGCGTGAAAATCTGCCCCGACATGCGATTCTCAGCGCGCGCCAGCGCCAGCAGTTGCGTGACGAGCCGCGCGGCCTGCTCCGAGCTGGTGGCGATCTGCTCCAGCGAGCGATGCACTTCCGCGGAGGCGTCCTGGCGCAGCGCCAGTTCGGCCTGGGTGCGCAGGCCGGCCAGCGGCGTTTTCATCTGATGCGCGGCATCGGCGATAAAACGCTTTTGCAGCTCCATGTTCTGTTCGAGGCGCGTCAGCAGATCGTTGAACGAGGTGACGAGCGGCTCGATTTCCGGCGGCGCGCGGCGTGCCTCGAGCGGCGACAGGTCGTCCGGGCGGCGCGCGCGGATATGCGCCTGCAGCGCGTGCAGTGGCGCGAGGCCGCGCGAGAGCCCGAACCACACCAGCAGGATCGCGAGCGGCAGGATCACGAACTGCGGCAGGATCACGCCTTTGATGATGTCGTTGGCGAGCTGGCTGCGCTTGTCGAGCGTTTCGGCGACCTGCACCAGCACAGGCTGCGCGCCGGGCGTCTGCGGAAACTCGACGGTCGTATAGGCGACGCGGATATCGTTGCCGCGCAGCACGTCGTCACGAAATTCGACGAGCCCCGGCTGCGGCCGGTCTTCCTCATGCGGCAGCGGCATGTCGCGCTCGCCGCCCACCAGTTCGCCGCGCGTGCCGAGCACCTGATAGAACACGCTGTCCACATTGTCCGCGCGCAGAAAGTCGCGCGTGGAGTCGGGCAGCGTCAGTTCCGCCACGCCATTGACCGGATGAATCTGGCGCGCGAGCACGTACGCGTCGGTTTCCAGCGCGCGGTCGAACGGGCCGTTTGCAATCGACTTGGCGACCAGATACGTGACAGCGAGGCTCATCGGCCAAAGCAGCAGCAGCGGCGCCAGCATCCAGTCGAGGATCTCGCCGAATAGCGAGCGCGGGCGCGCCTCGGCGGCAGCTTCGGTTTCGTCGGGCGGGGCGAACGGATTGGCGTAGCGCTCGTCGCGCGCCTCGTCGAGGTCCGCCGCGTGCGCCGTAGCGCGGTCTGCGCGCGCGGACATGGGCGTCCTCTATTTGTAGTGATGGCTCGCCGGCATCGCGCCGGACGGCGGCGAGGAGGGCGGCTCGGGCTCGGCGGGCGGGGGCGTCGTCATGGCGTTCGCGCTCGTGCTCGCCGGCGACGCCGCTTTCTCGAGGCAGTAGCCAAGACCGCGCACGGTGATGATGCGCACGCCGCTCGGTTCGATTTTCTTGCGCAGGCGGTGCACGTAGACCTCGATTGCGTTGTTGCTGACTTCTTCACCCCATTCGCACAGGTGGTCGACGAGTTGTTCCTTGGAGACAAGGCGGCCGATCCGTTGCAGCAGCACTTCGAGCAAACCCAGTTCGCGCGCCGACAGATCGATCACCTGCTCGTTGACATAGGCGATCCGGCCGACCTGGTCGAACGACAGCGAACCATGCCGTACGACCGTCGGGCCGCCGCCCGCGCCGCGCCGCGTCAGGGCGCGCACGCGTGCTTCGAGTTCGTTCAGCGCGAAGGGCTTGGCCATGTAATCGTCGGCGCCGAGATCGAGACCCTTGACACGTTCGTCGACGCTGTCCGCGGCGGTCAGGATCAGCACCGGCAGGTTGGAATTGCGCGCGCGCAGGCGGCGCAGCACCTCGAGGCCGGACATGCGCGGCAGGCCCAGATCGAGAATCAGCAGGTCGAAAGTTTGCATCGACAGCGCGGTGTCGGCCTCGACGCCGGTCTTCACATGATCGACGGCATAGGCCGATTGGCGGAGTGATCGAACCAGACCGTCCGCGAGTATGCTGTCGTCTTCGGCAATCAGAATTCGCATGGTGCGCAAGCCTGGCCTTGCCGGCGCCGCGGGGTGTCCCCCGGCGCACAGCGGTCTCCGAAAATTATTGTGGGTAGTTGGGCAGCGCGACAGTAAAAATGCGCGTTCGCATGAGAATCGTGCTTGCCAAAACTACTGTTTTTTTATACAGTGTCTGGGTTTCGTGTGCTGTCCTTCACGAGTAGGTTGAAACTCGGGGCTGCACATCCGCCTCAGACGCCGTTCATCATAGCAAAGGACGATTCATGGAAGAAAGCAAGAAAGGCTCGGCTGGACTGACTGCTGAAAAGAGCAAGGCACTCGCTGCCGCACTCGCGCAGATCGAAAAGCAGTTCGGCAAAGGGTCGGTCATGCGGCTCGGCGCAGGTGAGGCGGTCGAAGATATCCAGGTGGTCTCAACCGGATCGCTCGGCCTCGACATCGCGTTGGGCGTCGGCGGTTTGCCGCGTGGCCGGGTGGTCGAAATTTATGGCCCGGAGTCGTCCGGTAAAACCACGCTGACGTTGCAGGTCGTCGCCGAAATGCAGAAGCTCGGTGGCACGGCGGCGTTTATCGACGCGGAACACGCGCTGGACATCCAGTACGCGGGCAAGCTCGGCGTGAACGTGAACGACCTGCTGGTTTCGCAGCCGGACACCGGCGAACAGGCGCTCGAAATCGCCGACGCGCTGGTGCGTTCGGGCTCGATCGACATGATCGTGATCGACTCGGTCGCGGCACTCGTGCCGAAGGCTGAAATCGAAGGCGAAATGGGCGACTCGCTGCCGGGTCTGCAAGCGCGTCTTATGTCGCAGGCGCTGCGCAAGCTCACCGGCACGATCAAGCGCACGAACTGCCTCGTGATCTTCATCAACCAGATCCGTATGAAGATCGGCGTGATGTTCGGCAACCCGGAAACCACCACGGGCGGTAACGCGCTGAAGTTCTACGCGTCGGTGCGTCTGGACATTCGCCGTATCGGTTCGATCAAGAAGAACGACGAAGTGATCGGCAACGAAACGCGCGTGAAGGTGGTGAAGAACAAGGTTGCTCCACCATTCCGCGAAGCGATTTTCGACATCCTGTACGGCGAAGGTATTTCGCGTCAGGGCGAAGTCATCGACCTGGGCGTGCAGGCCAAGATCGTCGACAAGGCCGGCGCATGGTACAGCTACAGCGGCGAACGTATCGGTCAGGGCAAGGACAACGCGCGTGAATTCCTGCGCGAAAATCCGGATATCGCTCGCGAGATCGAAAACCGTATCCGTGAATCGCTGGGCGTGAATGCCATGGCTGAAGCCGTGACCGGCGCAGGCGCTGAAGTCGCGGACGAAGAAGAGTAACCATCACGTGATACGCAAGGGCCGGCCGTTGTCCGATTCCGGACACCACGCGGACGGCCCGCGTGATGAAGACGACGAGTCGTTCGATCCATTCGAATCGTTCGACGCACATGACCGCGCTGCGGGCCGCAATCCGCAGCGCGCGCAGTTTGAATCCTCCCCGCCCGTAGGCTCGGATCCCTCCGAAACCACCTACACTCGCTCGCGTCGCGTCCCAGGCGAAGCGAAACCCGGGCAAGACGAAGCCAAAAAATCCCAACGTCCGGCACGGTCGCTAAAAGGCCGCGCGCTCGGCTATCTGTCCCGCCGTGAATACAGCCGCACCGAACTGGCGCGCAAGCTGAAGCCGTTCGTCGAGGAAACCGACTCGCTCGACACCTTGCTCGACGCACTCGAAGCCGAAAACTGGCTGTCCGATTCGCGTTTCGCCGAAAGTCTGATTCATCGGCGCTCGTCGCGATTGGGCGCGAGCCGGATCGTCGGCGAATTGAAGCAGCATTCGGTCGACCAGACGCTCGTCGAAGAAGCCAGCGCGCAATTGCGCGAAACGGAACTGGCTCGTGCGCTCGCCGTCTGGCAAAAGAAATTCGGCCGGCTTCCCGAAACGCCCGCCGAACGGGCGAAGCAGACGCGCTTTCTGGCCTCGCGCGGATTTTCGGGGGCCACGATCGGCAAAATCCTTAAGGGAATCGACGAAGACTGGGCCGGCGAGTAAGCGCGGCGGCTTTATTGGCGCGCAAGCCCTTTAAGACAGCGACTTCCGCGCTCAGCCGCCTGCGGCGCGGCCGTGCGCAATCGGACCTGTCCCAAATACCCAGTATGCTAAAATTCGTGGGTTTTCCAATCCGGCCTTTCCTTCCCGCATGCCGCTCTCCCCGCCAGTGTCCCGTCAGTTGCGCCATCGTCGCGCAATCAGAGCGGAAGCCTATGAGCGAGCCGATGGCCTGTGGGATGTGGAAGCGTGCTTGACCGACGAAAAACCGCGCGATGTGGTGCTTGCGTCGGGCGTCCGGCCCAATGGTCAGCCGATCCATGAACTCTGGCTTCGCATCACCATCGATCGCAAGCTCAATGTCGTCGACGCCGAGGCGTCGTCCGACTGGGTGCCCTATCCTGGTTTGTGCCAAGTCAGCAATCCCGCCTACCGTGCCCTCATCGGGCTCAATCTCCGCCAAAACTTCCGTCGCGAGTCTGCCCGTTTGCTGGGCGGCACGGCGGGTTGCACGCATCTCACCGAGCTGTGCGCGATCCTGCCGACCGCCGCGATTCAGGCATTCGCCGGCGAAGTGTGGAACACCGGTGACGGCGCGTCGGGCGCGAACGCAGGTTCAGGAGACGGATCGTCTAACAGCACAGGTGAGCATTCCAACGATAAACCGCCATTCCAGCTGGGACGCTGCCACGCGCTGCGTTTCGACGGCGAGGCGGTGCAGCAGTTTTATCCGCGCTGGTATGGCCGCGCTCCGTATACAGCGGATCGCGCGGCATCGTCAGGCGACGGGGCAGTCCGCCAGACAGGCGAGGGCGGCAACGCGTCCGGCATGAACGACGGCAGCGGAAACGAAGTTCAATCCAACTCTCAGACTGAAGGGAATCACGCATGAAGATTCACGAGTACCAGGGTAAGGAAATCCTGCGGAAATTCGGCGTCGCGGTACCGCGCGGCAAGCCGGTCTTCTCGGTGGATGATGCGGTCAAGGCCGCGGAAGAGCTCGGCGGCCCGGTATGGGTCGTGAAGGCTCAGATCCACGCGGGTGGCCGTGGCAAGGGCGGCGGCGTGAAGGTTGCCAAGTCGCTGGAACAGGTTCGTGAGTACTCGAACCAGATCCTCGGCATGCAGCTCGTCACGCACCAGACCGGCCCGGAAGGCCAGAAGGTGAATCGTCTGCTGATCGAAGAAGGCGCTGACATCAAGAAGGAACTGTATGTCGGCCTCGTGATCGATCGCGTGTCGCAGAAGATCGTCGTGATGGCATCGAGCGAAGGCGGCATGGACGTCGAAGAAGTCGCGGAAAAGACGCCCGAGCTGATCCACAAGGTTGCAGTCGACCCGTCGACCGGCCTGAAGGACGCCGAAGCTGACGACCTCGCGAAGAAAATCGGCGTGCCCGACGCATCGATCCCGCAAGCGCGCGCGATCCTGCAAGGCCTGTACAAGGCATTCTGGGAAACCGACGCATCGCTGGCCGAAATCAACCCGCTGATCCTGACCGGCGACGGCAAGGTCATCGCACTCGACGCCAAGTTCAACTTCGATTCGAACGCACTGTTCCGTCACCCGGAAATCGTCGCGTATCGCGATCTGGACGAAGAAGATCCGGCTGAAGTCGAAGCCTCGAAGTTCGACCTTGCGTACATCTCGCTCGACGGCAACATCGGCTGCCTCGTGAACGGCGCTGGCCTCGCAATGGCAACGATGGACACCATCAAGCTGTTCGGCGGCGAACCGGCGAACTTCCTGGACGTGGGCGGTGGCGCCACGACCGAGAAGGTCACGGAAGCGTTCAAGATCATGCTGAAGAACCCGAACCTGACTGCGATTCTGGTCAACATTTTCGGTGGCATCATGCGCTGCGACGTGATCGCGGAAGGCGTGATCGCGGCGTCGAAGGCCGTCTCGCTGAAGGTGCCGCTCGTGGTCCGCATGAAGGGCACGAACGAAGACCTCGGCAAGAAGATGCTCGCTGAATCCGGCCTGCCGATCATCGCGGCGGACAGCATGGAAGAAGCGGCTCAGAAGGTCGTCGCGGCTGCTTCGGGCAAGGCGTAAGCCGAGTCCGCGGGGCTTTTGCCAGAATTAACCAGGATTACGAATGGCGGCGCGTGAGCGACGCGGGCGGAGAACATCCCGCCGCGCGGCGCAACAGCGCGACGCCAAACGAACAGAGGTCAATACATGTCGATTCTGATTAACAAAGACACCAAGGTCATCACGCAGGGCATCACCGGCAAGACCGGTCAGTTCCACACGCGTGCTTGCCGTGAATATGCAAACGGCCGTGAAGCGTACGTTGCAGGCGTGAATCCGAAGCGGGCCGGCGAAGATTTCGAAGGCATTCCCATCTACGCTAGCGTCGCAGAAGCCAAGGCTGAAACGGGCGCGACCGTGTCGGTGATTTACGTTCCGCCGGCAGGCGCTGCTGCTGCGATCTGGGAAGCGGTCGAAGCCGATCTGGACCTGGCGATCTGTATCACGGAAGGCATTCCTGTCCGTGACATGATCGAGCTCAAGGCTCGTATGCGTGCCGAAAACCGCAAGACGCTGCTGCTCGGACCGAACTGCCCGGGCACGATCACGCCGGACGAACTGAAGATCGGCATCATGCCGGGTCACATCCACCGCAAGGGCCGCATCGGCGTCGTGTCGCGTTCGGGCACGCTGACGTACGAAGCAGTCGGCCAATTGACGGCGATCGGCCTCGGCCAGTCGTCGGCAGTCGGTATCGGCGGCGACCCGATCAACGGTCTGAAGCACATTGACGTGATGAAGATGTTCAACGACGATCCGGAAACGGACGCCGTCATCATGATCGGCGAGATCGGTGGTCCGGACGAAGCGAACGCTGCTGAGTGGATCAAGGGCAACATGAAGAAGCCGGTGGTCGGCTTCATCGCTGGCGTCACGGCGCCTCCGGGCAAGCGCATGGGCCACGCCGGCGCGCTGATCTCGGGCGGCGCTGACACCGCTGAAGCGAAGCTGGAAATCATGGACGCTTGCGGCATCAAGGTCACGAAGAACCCGTCGGAAATGGCGCGTCTTCTGAAGGCAATGCTGTAAATCGAAATTCGCGCGCTGTCACGGCGCGTTTTTTGATACGCTTACGAAGCCCTTTCGTGAGCGTGCGGTTCTAAAAGCGGGGGAGTGTAGACTCCTCCGCTTTTTTTATTGGCCGCGCGTCGGATTTCTTCTTATTCTTTCAATCATGCTCGAGTTCTTCGCCACGCTCCATTGGGGCGCCGTCATTCAGATTATTGTCATCGACATTCTGCTGGGTGGCGACAATGCCGTCGTGATCGCGCTGGCCTGCCGCAATTTGCCGCCGTCCCAACGCACGAAGGGCGTGCTGTGGGGGACGGTGGGCGCCATCGTGCTGCGCGTGGCGTTGATTGCGTTCGCGGTCGCGCTGCTCGATGTGCCGTTGCTGAAATTCGCAGGCGGCCTGCTGCTGCTGTGGATCGGCGTGCGTCTGATGGCGCCGGCGCACGACCCGCATGAGAACATCAAGCCGGCCGACAAGCTGATGTCGGCGATCAAGACCATCATCGTCGCGGACGCGGTGATGAGCCTCGACAACGTGATCGCGATCGCGGGCGCGGCTGAGGCCGCCGATCCCGAGCACCGTCTCGCGCTGGTGATTTTCGGCCTCTTGGTGAGCATTCCGCTGATCGTGTGGGGCAGCCAGTTGGTTCTCAAGTTGCTCGACCGCTTTCCGATCGTCATTACGCTCGGCGCCGCGCTGCTGGGCTGGATCGCAGGCGGCCTGATCATCAACGACCCGGCCGGCGACCGTTGGCCGATCCTCGATTCGGCGTGGGCCGAATACGGCATGAGCATCGCGGGCGCGTTGTTCGTGGTGGTACTCGGTTACCTGCTCAAGCGCCGCAACGCCCATCGCGCGGCGGCTTGAGACAGGAGCCGCCGCCGGCTTGAATCGAACCGCGCTGCAGCGTTAGCCGTTCGGCTGACTGTCTGACGCGAACGCCGCTGGCTACGATTGAAACGCCTGTTCCCGATCCGTGGGGCAGGCGTTTTTCGTTTCAGGAGCCTGCCGATGATCGTCACTTTGCCTTATTCCCCTTACTCCCAATCCTCACTGTCCACGCGCTCAAGAGTGTGCCGAGCGGGCTGGTCCGCGCGGTTCGCGCGCGCCTGCCGACGCCTTGGCTTCGGTTTCACGCTGATTGAACTGATGATCGTGCTGGCGATCGTCGGCGTGATCGCCGCGTATGCGATTCCCGCGTATCAGGACTATCTGGCTCGCAGCCGCGTCGGCGAAGGGCTGTCGCTGGCGGCGTCCGCGCGGCTGGCCGTGTCCGAAAACGCCGCGAGCGGCAACGCGTTCAGCGGTGGTTATGCGTCGCCGCCCGCCACCCGCAACGTCGAGTCCATTCGAGTCGACGACGACACCGGCCAGATCACCGTCGCCTTCTCGACGCGCGTCGCGCCCGCGGGTTCGAACACGCTCACGCTCGTGCCATCGGTGCCTGACAACGTGGATGCGCCGACTGCGCGCATCGCGTTGAGCAAGGGCGGGGTGCAGGCGGGCGCGCTTACGTGGGAATGTTTCGCGGGCGGCAAGGCGGCGTCCTCGCTGCCGGCGCCAGGCGCCGGGCCGGCACCCGCCGATGCGCCCACGTTGCCGTCGAATCTCGCCCCACCGGAGTGCCGTTCATGAACGACTGCGACATGAGCGCGCGATGAGCGCGAGAGTGGGGTGGCGTCGCAGCCATCCGCACGTAAAAGGCTGATTTTCGGGATATTTCAGCCCGGCCGGCGCACAGCGGGAGAATTTTTTTGTATAGTGCGCCGGTTGGTGCGACACGCATGCTCGTGTCCGGGTAGCCCCAACGTAAGGGGCATCGACTAGCGGCAAAGGAGGCGTCGGTATGAGCCTAACCGGTCGCGAAGATATCACGTGGAGCATCGGGAAGGGGCGTGAGTCCTTCGACGCAACTGCTCAGAAGCGGGGTATCTCTTTTAGCGAAGCGAGAGCCGGTAGAGGTTTGCCGGGTCTCGTTCATACGAGTCTCGGTAGAGCACAGTCTCCGAGAGCTCGCGTTGCATTGACCTGATTACCGTCAGGTTCCGCCCCGTCAGCGGCTTCACCTCCGCCGACAGGGTGGAGTGATGTATGTAACTCCTGCGCCGTCAGCGGCAATGGATTCGCGAACCGATACGAGCGAAAGCTCGGTGTGTCATTGTTTGGCCTCGTCAGTGGTATGGCGAGGATAGTGAACCTGCTGTACGACCAGCAGTAGCCTAGGAAGACATGCGTCACTGGCAACGGTGGGGTGTGAAGCTCTTCTGACAATGTAGCCCCTGGATGTTTCGGGCAGATCGGTTCCGCGAGGAACGGTCTGGAGACTCCCAGCAGCAAGGGGGTTGAGGAGCTAGGCTGGCTGATAAGGTTAACGTAAGTGAACTGCTGATAAACCTCGTAAGCACTGAGGAGCCAAAGCTGCTTGAACATTGGGCTCTAACCAAAAGGTACGTGGCTGGTTAATCCGCTCAACCGTCGGATTACGTCGTCACTTAGCCACCGGGGAAGAGGCAGAACCTAAGTCAGTCGTGTGACATGCCGGGAACGTGGTAAGCCTGTATGGTTGCCAGCGCAGTAAGGCTGGCAGGCGAACCGCAAGGGACGCTGTTGATTGTGCAGGTATGGGAGGACGGAGCAAGCGAATGCCGGGCTGGAACGGTCCGGATAGGGGTTGAGACATTACCCCACGCGAAAGCGGGCAGACTTCCGTCTGGTCTACCGTCGCAAGACGGCTGACTACCCTCTGTCACTTGGTTAGATGCGGGCGCATGCGCCCGTATTGAGGAGTTTGTCCGAGATGTGAGTGCATGCGCTCATATTGAGGGGTCTGTTGTTCCCCGGCGGGGTGTGTCTTCCCCGCTGGGGGAGACGCGCCTTCTGCCGGGGATCTAATCCAAGGTAGGAGAGCAGCATGAAAGTATCTGGTCGAAAGACCGGATCTGCGCTTTCCCACGCGCCGGACAATTGGCACGCCATCGATTGGCGTCGAGTTGAGCGGAACGTGAGAGGGATGCAGATTCGAATTGCGAAGGCGACGCGGGAAGGTAACTGGCGCAGGGTGAAAGCCTTGCAACGGATGCTGACCCGCACGTTGTCCGCAAAGCTATATGCGGTGCGACGTGTTACGCAGAACCAGGGTGCGCGAACGGCTGGAGTCGATCGCGAGCTATGGGACTCGCCTGAAAGCCGATGGCTTGCTGTCGGCAGGTTGAAGCGGCACGGATATAAGCCTCTGCCTTTACGGAGGGTCTTTATCCCCAAGGCCAATGGGAAGGAACGCCCTCTGGGCATTCCGACCATGCGGGACAGGGCGATGCAGGCCTTGTATCTGCTGGGCTTGGAGCCGGTAGCAGAGTCGACGAGTGACCCGAACTCCTATGGGTTCAGGCTCAACCGTTCGACGGCTGATGCCATGTCTCAAATTTTCGTTGTCATGGCCCGTCGCAGTTCAGCGCAATGGGTACTGGAAGCGGATATCAAGGGCTGCTTTGACCACATCAACCATAGGTGGCTGGAAAACCATGTCCCGATGGACAGTGTGATCCTCCGCAAATGGCTGAAGGCTGGCCTGATTTACAAAGGGCAGCTACAGGCGACGGAGGCCGGTACGCCGCAGGGAGGCATCATTTCCCCGACGCTGGCAAACGTGACGCTGAACGGGCTGGAACGTGAACTGATCGCGCACCTTGGTGCGAAATTTGGGATCGGGAAAGCGAAGAAGCTGAAGGTAAATGTGGTGCGATACGCGGACGACTTCGTTATCACCGGCGACTCGAAAGAGATGCTGGAACACGAAGTCCGGCCTTGGATAGAAGCCTTCCTTGATGTACGGGGACTGCAACTATCAGAGGAGAAAACCCGGATCGTCCGCATTGACGAAGGCTTTGATTTCCTTGGGTGGAATTTCCGTAAGTACTCGGGGACGCTACTCATCAAGCCGAGCAGGAAGAACGTGCAGACGTTCTACCGCAAGGTGGCGGATACGATCAGCGGTCACAAGGCGGTAAAGCAGGAGGAGTTGATCCGATTGCTGAATCCGATGCTACGAGGCTGGGCGCAATATCACAGCCCCGTGGTTGCCAAGCAGGCGTATAGCCGTATGGAGTCGTTGGTGTTTTATCGACTCTGGCGGTGGTCGAAGCGGAGGCATCCACACAAGAGCGCCGAGTGGGTGAGACGGAAGTACTTTCACTCGATTGGCAATCGGCATTGGGTGTTCGCCGCTCCCGTAGTTCAAGAAGACGGCAGCAAGGGTTTGCTTGAGTTGTACCAGATCAGCGGTACGGACATCAGGCGCCACAGGAAGGTCAAAGGGGAATTCAATCCTTTTGATCCATTGTGGGAGCAGTACAGCGAGCAATTGCGGCAGGATCGCATGGAGTACTCGATGCGCTATCGCAAGCAATGGGTAGCGCTGTACAAGTCACAGGGCGGATTGTGTGCGCACTGTGGCTGGGCTCTGACGAACGAGACAAGTTGGCACGACCATCATCTGGAATATCGGATGCATGGCGGGACCGACGCTCTGTCCAACAGGGTTTTGCTACACCCCGACTGCCACAGGCAGGTACACGTTGGTAAACTTGCAGTAACTAAGCCGGCTCCGTCGTTGCACTGACGGGGCTTTGTAAAAGAAATATGTAGGCTTGAGCCGTATGCGGGGAAACTCGCACGTACGGTTCTTAGGGGGCCCCTCTTCCGCAAGGAAGGGGGGCTACCCTACCTGACGCCCACCGGTTCCTCGATGCCCACCCCTTTCGCGCGCTATCTGTCTTTCATTCTGTTGGCCCTCGCGTTGGTGCTGCCTTATGCAGTTGTCAACCATACGTATCCGATTCCGACCTTTTACGCTGAATTCACCGCGCTCGCGCTGTATCTGCTGACCGGCGCGGGCGTCGTGCTGCTGGTGGCGAGCGCCAAGCCGCGTGTGACGTTCGCGTCGCCGGTGGTCGCGCTGGTGCCGTTGCTGTTCGGGCTGCTGCTGTTGGCGCAGTCGGTGGTGTTGCCGGTGTCGCAGCCGTCGATGAACTGGCTCGGCGGCGGCTATCTGCTGGCGGCCTTCATGGCGACGCACGCCGGTTACGGCTTCACGCGCGCCAAGCTCAACGAGACCGCGTTGCGCTGGGCGGCCGGGGCGTTGATCGTCGGCGGGCTGTTTGCGGTGTTCTGCCAGATCATCCAGTTGTTTCACCTCGAAGTGCGCGTGTCGCCGCTCGTGGTCGCCTATAACGTGACCGTCGAGCGCCGGCCGTTTGGCAATATGGCGCAGGCCAATCACCTCGCCACCTATATCGCGTTTGCGATGGCGGGGGCGTTGTTCCTCGTGCAGACGCGGCGGATTGCCGTCAGCATCTGGTTCCTCGTGTCGACGATTTTCGCGGTCGGCCTCGCGCTGACCGTGTCGCGTGGTCCGTGGCTGCAGATGGGCGTGATCGTCGTGGCGGGCTTCTGGATGGCGTTCGCGCAGACCCGCAATCAATTGCAGCTACGCCGCAGCAATCGCGAATGGATCATTCCGATCGCGCTCGCCGTCCTGTTTTTCGTGATCAATGCGCTGATCCGCTGGGCCAACGTTCACTATCACCTGGAGCTCGGACAGTCCGCCGCGGAACGCTTTCAGGATGCAGGCCAGATCGCGCCGCGCCTCGCGCTGTGGAAGTACGGCTGGACGATGTTCAAGACGCATCCGTTGCTGGGCGTCGGTTGGGGCGAATTTCCGAGCTATCAGTACGAGTTCGCGAAGACGCTCGGCGGCGTCGAGATCGCCAACAATTCGCACGACATCTTTATCGACCTGCTGGCGAAGACCGGCTTGATCGGTCTCGCGATCGTACTGTTTGGCCTGATTACCTGGCTCATACGCGTAGTGCGCGCGCCGCAAAGCTCGGCGCGCGTGTTCGGCATTGCGTTGATCGGCGTGCTGGTCATGCACGCGCTGGTCGAATATCCGCAGCAGTACATGTTCTTCCTGTTGCCGGCGATGTTCGTGTTCGGCCTGTTGGAAACGCGGCCGCTGCGCCTCGTGCCGGCACGCCTGTCGTTCGGCGCGTTTGCCGTGGTGGTGTTCGGCGGTCTGGCCGCGCTGTATCCGGTCTATCGCGACTACGCGCGCGCCGAGGTGCTGTACTACGGCCAGCGTCCTGCCGAACAGTATCGTGCGGACCCGTCGTTCCTGTTCCAGGCGTGGGGCGAGTACGGTCTCGCGACGCTCTTGCCGATGAATTCGATGGATCTGCAACACAAGCTCGCCATGCACAAACAGGCGATGGCGCTGCTGCCGGGCGAAACCGTGTTGCGTCGGTATGCGGTGCTGCAGGCGTTGAGCGGCGATCAGGCAGCGGCACTCGATACTGTCGAACGCCTGAAAATCTTCGCCACGGAACTGAAGGACTGGCCGTCGCAACTGAGCTATCTGTACGAGCTTTGCGACGAGCAGAAAACACTGACCGGTTTCAAGGCGGAACTGGTCAAGCGCTACGGCATGCCGTCGGATGACGTCAATGAGGACGACGACAGCGACGAGGAGTGAGCCGCCGCGTTTGCTTCAAAGCGTTAAAGATGGAGCGGGGCGATGACGCAAACGGTCATCAATTCGCCACCCAGTCCCCCGACTTCCCGCCGTGCTTCTCCAGCACCTTCACATCGGTGATCGTCATGCCGCGATCCACCGCCTTGCACATGTCGTACACGGTCAGTAACCCGACCTGCACGGCGGTCAGCGCTTCCATCTCCACGCCCGTTCGTCCCAGCGTTTCGACCTGAACCGTGCAATGCACGCCCGGCAGCGTGTCATCGAGTTCGAAATCCACCTTGACGCGCGTCAGCGCGAGCGGATGACACAGCGGAATCAGATCGGCGGTGCGCTTCGAACCTTGAATCGCGGCGATCCGCGCGATGCCGATCACGTCGCCTTTCTTGGCGTTGCCGTCGCGAATCAGCGCGAACGTCTCCGGCAGCATGCGAATCGAGCCGCGCGCAATCGCAATGCGTTTGGTCTCCTGCTTGCCGCCGACGTCCACCATATGCGCCTGGCCGGCGGCGTCGAAATGAGTGAGTTCAGGCATGGTTGGGCTCCTTCAGAGGGCGCCTATCATAGCAGTGCGGTAAAGCCGCACGGCGGCGGCACTGCGTTTAAGCGGGTCAAAACGTGGTCAGTCATCACCCGCCGTCGGCGTGGGCGGCGAGGCATCACCGGGGACGCCCGAATCGCAATGACGCGAATCACATGAATTCCTGCGACGACTGATTACAATTGCCCTATGCCCGCTATCTTAGTCCGAGCGGCGGGCGTCGCTTTCCGACTTCGTCATATCGACCTCGCGATGCGTCCGAAACGGTTCCTTGCTGCGTTGTTGTCTGTCGCGCTGGCAGCGCCGCCGGGCGCGTTCGCGCAATCGCACGGCGTATCGAGCATGGCGCTCAACACGTTGCCCGCCGAACCACCGCTGGTCAGCGGCCCGGCCGATGCCTACGCCGATCCGCTTGTCCCGCCCGATATCGCGCAAGGCGTGTTCGGCGTGTACGGCGGCGCGCAGAGCCGCTTCTCCGGCAATACCGGTGTGAACACCAATTGGCGTGCACCGATCGTCACGCAGCAATTGCCCGATCTGGGCAGCGGCGGCTCGGGCTCGCTCACGCCGCAGGCCGAGCGCAAACTCGGCGAACGCGTGATGCGCGAGTTGCGCCGCGACCCCGACTATCTCGACGACTGGCTGGTGCGCGACTATCTGAACTCGGTTGCCGCGAAACTTGCCGCGGCGGCGAGCGCGCTGTACATCGGCGGATATCGTCCGGACTTCGATCTATTTGCCGTGCGCGACCCGCAGATCAACGCCTTCTCGCTGCCTGGCGGTTTTATCGGCGTGAACACCGGCCTGATCGTGGCCACGCAGACCGAGTCCGAGTTGGCATCGGTGCTGGGTCACGAAATGGGACACGTCCTGCAGCGGCACATCTCGCGCATGATCACGACCGGCGAACGCAGCACCTATGCGGCGCTCGCCGGCCTGTTGTTCGGCGTGCTCGCCGGCGTTCTCGCGCACAGCGGCGACCTGGGCAGCGCGATTGCGATCGGCGGCCAGGCGTACGCGGTCGACAACCAGTTGCGTTTCTCACGTTCCGCCGAGCACGAGGCGGACCGCGTCGGCTTTCTGCTGCTTGCCGGCGCCGGCTACGATCCTTACGCAATGACGACCTTCTTTGGCCGCCTCGATCGTGCCGCGATGAGCGACACGGGCATCCCGGCGTACGCGCGCACCCATCCGCTGACGGGCGAACGGATTGCCGACATGGAGGACCGTGCGCGCCGCGCGCCTTACCGGCAACCGCATCAATCGGCCGAATATGGTTTTGTGCGAGCGCGCGCGCGCCTGCTGCAGGACCGTTCGCGCAGTGAGTACGGCGACGAGATTTCGCGCTTGCGCTCAGAGATCGAGGACCGCACGGCGGTCAACGTCGCGGCGAACTGGTACGGCATCGCGTACGGACAGATGCTGCTCGAGCGTTACGACGACGCGGCGGCGTCGCTGGCGTCGTCCCGCGCCGCGTTCGCGACGGGCGAGCAGGCCGAGGGCGGCACGGCGCGCAGTTCGCCGAGCCTCGACGTGTTGGCCGCCGACATCGCGCGGCGCGCCGGCCGCGACGACGAGGCCGCGCGTCTGGCCGAGTTGGCGCAGAAGCGCTGGCCGCAATCGAACGCCGCAATCGACATGCATATCCGCACCTTGCTGACCTTGCGCCGCTTTGCCAATGCTCAGTCGCTTGCGCAAAAGGAGACTCGCGCCCAGCCCGATCAGCCTGCCTGGTGGCTGTATCTCGCCCAGGCTAGCGCGGGCACGGGCGATGCGTTGACACAGCATCGTGCGATGGCCGAGAAATTCGCGCTCGAGGGAGCGTGGCCTTCGGCGATCCGGCAATTGAAGGACGCGCGAGATCTGAAGACGATCGGCTACTACGACCTCGCGACCGTCGACGCGAGGCTGCATGAGATGGAGAGCCGCTATAAGGAGGAGCGGCTGGACGAGAAGAGTTAGCCCAGCGCGCAGGCTAGTGCTTAAGCGCCAGCGGCTGCGGGACTCGGCACAAATTTAAACCGCGCAGCAACATCGCCTCGCCGCACAGCCTGCAGCGGCAACACGAGCTGGTTGTTCCAGCGAAACTCTCCGCTCATGGAGTCGTCCGCCAGCGTTGCATGGTCGGAAAACACCTCGAGATCGTGGTCGTGCAAGACGGCGATTCTCGGCGGCGTCGCGCTATCGGTAAACAGAATCCCGCCTTCTTCATCGATCAATACGGCTGCGGGCTCGAACGCGCCGCCCGCTTGATCCTGCAAGGCGAGCGCGCCGCCAGCATCGGCATCGGCCGACAACCTCACCACCCACGGCGTATAGCCCAACTCGACATACACGCGCTGCGGGCCGTTCTGAAAAAACCACTGGCCGCGCTCGTCGGCGTCGTAATTCCGGTTGATGAACCCGAGCAACGCTTCGTGGCGGATCGGCACACCGGGCGAACCGCTCGCCTGCGCGGCCTCGTCGCGCATGCGCCAGTTGCCGCGCCTGTCCAGCATCAGCCACCCTGTGCAACTCGGTACATTCGGCCACTTGGCCAAAGCCTGCTTGACGATGTCATCCATGATCGACGTGTCGCTCCAGATAGCCGAACACGCGCCGCGAAAGCCAGTCGATGCGGCCCGGAAACGGCCCGGTCATAAAGCCGGCGTGGCCGCCGTGCTTGGGTTGGTCGAGTTCCACGGCCGCCGATACTTCATGCCGCGACGGCAACGCCTCAGCCGGCAGGAACGGGTCGTTGCGCGCGTTCAGCACCAGCGTCGGCACCTGAATGTGCGGCAGCAGTGGACGCGTGGTCGCCGTGCTCCAGTAGTCGTCGGTATCGCGAAAGCCGTGCAGCGGCGCTGTGACCACGTTGTCGAACTCGTACATGGTGTGGCTCGCCAGCATCGCGTCACGGTCGAACAGGCCGGGAAACTGCACCAGCTTCTGTTCGGCCTTCTGCTTGAGCGTCTTCAGGAAACTGCGCGTGTAGATGAGGCCGAAGCCCTGCGACAACGCGCGGCCGCCGGCATGCACGTCGATGGGCGTCGAAATCGCCGCGGCGGCCGAGATCACCGACGCCGCGTCCTCGCGGCGTTCACCCAGCCAGCGCAGCAGCACATTGCCGCCGAGCGACACGCCGGCCGCCACGATCGGCCCGCGATGCGCGGCGCGCAAACGTCGCAGCACCCAGTCGACTTCGTTGCTATCGGCGAGATGGTAGAAGCGCGGCAACCGGTTTAACGGTCCGCTGCAACTACGAAAGTGCGGCACGACGCCGTGCCAGCCGTACTCGCGCGCGGCCGCCATCAACGAGGCGGCATAGTGCGAGCCCGAGCTGCCTTCGAGGCCGTGAAACAGCACGAAGAGCGGGGCGGTGTCGGCGGGAACGTGAGGCGAAGCGCCGGGCGTGAGCGCGGATCCGGGCTGGCCGTCATGCTGCACCCAGTCGAGATCGATGAAATCGCCATCGGGCGTGTCCCAGCGCTCGCGTCGAAACGAGACCGCGGGGCGGCGCGCGAACAGCGACGGGACGATGGTCTGCGCATGCCGGTTCGGCAGCCAGAGCGGCGCACGGTAGAGCAACTCGACGGTGGCCTCGACAGTCGCCTCGACGGCGGCCGCGGCGCGTGCCGCGCCCGAAGGAGCGGATTGATCGTGCGTCGTGCCCAAAAGGGACTTCCTGCGGGGCGTGCTCATGCCTGCTTCAAAACAAATAAGTGAAACGCGCGGCGCGCGTCAGTGCAGCGACCCCTGGCCGTGCCGCATCTTCGTGGCGAACTGGCTGGCGGCCTCGTTAGGCATCGGACTCGCGTGAATGTGCGCGATGCGCCATTCGCCGCGTTCGTGGACCATCACATAAGTCGTGAACACCATGGCGGGCGTGGCCTTCGGGTCAGCCGGCCGGTGCGCTTCGGCGATCGCGTAGACCACGGTGCCGAGGCTGTCGTAGACGCGGATATCGAGCGGTTCGATGAAAACCGGCGCGGTTTCGAGCTGGATCTGCAAGCCGGCGCGAATGCTGTCGAGGCCGTGCAGGTGGGAGCCGTCGGCGCAGATACAGCTCACGAACTCTTCATCGATCCACAGACCCATCAAGCTGTCGATATTGACCTCGGCGACGGCCTGGTAATAGGCGTTCAGGGTATCGGCGGCGGCTTCGAAGATATGGGCAAAACGTGGCATGGCTCGTCAGTCTCTTGTGCGCGGCGCGCGGTTGCGGGACAGCGGTCAGCGGGACAGTCCGGGGCACCGGACAATCGCACCCGAGCGCCAGAATGCCCGCGCCGCAAGGCGCGAACATGACGCGACGCGCTCAGGGGCGTGCGGTGTTGCGTGCAAGTGTCAGCGGCTGTTAGCGTTGCGCGAGCAACATGCCGCGCAAATCGCCGAATACCTGCTCGGCGCTCAACTGCTTCAGGCAGTTCAGATGGCCAAGCGGACACTCGCGCTCAAAACAGGGGCTGCATTCGAGATGAAGCCATTGTACCTTCGCAAGCTCGGACAAGGGCGGCGTGTGGCGCGGATCGGTCGAACCGTACACGGCCACGAGCGGCCGGCGAAGCGCGGCGGCCACGTGCATCAGACCGGAATCGTTGGTCACGACCGCGTTGGCGCGCGAGATCAGCGCGCACGCCTCGCCCAGCGCGGTCTGGCCGCACAGGTTGCGCACGTTCGGCGCTCGCTCGGCAATGGCCTGCGCGAGCGGTGCGTCTTTCGGCGAACCGAGCGCGACGATCTGCGTGTACGGGAACGACTGGCCGACCATTTGCGCGAGCGATGCGAAATGCTCGGGCGGCCAGCGCTTGGCCGGGCCGTATTCGGCGCCCGGACAGAACACCAGCAGTGGCACGCGCGTGTCGAGATTGAAGCGCGCGGAGACGCGCGACGCTTCGTTCAGGTCCGCGTCGAGGCGCGGCATCGGCAGGTCGTCGGGCAACTTGGCGCCGGGCGCGTAGGCGAGGGCGGCGTATTGGCCAACCATCGGCGGGCGCTCGTCCTTGCGCGGATTCGCGTGACGCACGTTCAACAGACCGTAGCGGCTTTCGCCGGTATAGCCGATGCGCAGCGGAATGCCCGCCATCCACGGAATCAGCGCCGACTTGAGCGAGTTCGGCAGCACGTAGGCGGCGTCGTAGCCCACGTCGCGCAAGTCGCTCGCCAACTGCCAGCGGCGCAGCATCTGCAACTTGCCGTGCGCCAGATCCGTGGCGTAGACGTCGCGGATTTCCGGCATGCGTTCGAGCACGGGCGCGACCCACGAGGGCGCGACCGCGTCGATGACGATGCGCGGATGCAATTTCACGAGGCGCGCAAACAGCGGCTGCGCCATCAATGCGTCACCGATCCAGTTCGGTGCGATAACCAACGCGCGACGCATCAGAGTGAGTGTCCGGTGTCGAAACGAAACCCCGCGCAAGCCTTGCGCGTGGCATTCGGATAAGTAAAAGGGGAAAAGCCGCACGCCGCGTGAAGCGCTTCCGGGATGGCCGGAGACGCCGCGGCGGCGGCCCTGCTGTGACGTGCCTGCTTTCGGATCGGGCAGCGAGTTCGCGTTGGTGTGATCACCGTTTGCTGCGCCACCGCCGCTGGTCCGTCGCACGACAAACCAGACCGCGCAACATGCAATCGATCACGAAGCGAACCCCGCAACGCAACCCGCGGCGAAGCGGGCAGCCGACCCGGTAAGCGTCGCCACAAGCAATCCGTGCTCAATGCGCCGTGTTCAATGACCTCTGACCACTTCGCCGTCGCGCAGCTTGTAACGCGTGCTGCAGTACGGGCACTTGGCTTCGCCGTGCGTGACGTCGATGAAGACGCGCGGATGCGCGCTCCAGCGCGGCATGGCCGGATTCGGGCAGTACGCCGGCAGGTCTTTTGCCGACAGTTCGACCAGCGGCATTTCCTTGATTTCGCTCATGAGACGTTCTCGTTGTATGCAGGGTGCGTGCGGCGCGCCGGTGAAGCCCGGCGCAGCGCGCGTTAGATCTTGGTCAGCCAGTGCGCGTACTTGTCGCTCTTGCCGTTCACGATGTCGAAGAAGCCTGTTTGCAGCTTCTCGGTGATCGGGCCGCGTGCGCCCGAGCCGATCGTGCGGTTGTCGAGTTCGCGGATCGGCGTGACTTCGGCGGCGGTGCCGGTGAAGAACGCTTCGTCGCAGGTATAGACCTCGTCGCGCGTGATGCGCTTTTCGATCACCTGGATGCCCGCGTCGCGCGCCAGCGTAATGACTGTGTCGCGCGTGATGCCGTCGAGGCACGACGACAGGTCCGGCGTGTACAGCTTGCCGTTGTTCACGAGGAAGAAGTTCTCGCCCGAGCCTTCCGACACGTAGCCGTCCACGTCGAGCAGCAGCGCTTCGTCGTAGCCGTCGGCGATGGCTTCCTGGTTGGCGAGGATCGAGTTCACGTACCAGCCCGACGCCTTGGCGCGGACCATCGACACATTCACGTGATGGCGCGTGAACGACGAGGTCTTCACGCGGATGCCCTTGGCGATGCCGTCTTCACCGAGGTAAGCGCCCCACGGCCAGGCCGCGATCGCCACGTGGATGGTGTTGCCCTTGGCCGACACGCCGAGCTTTTCCGAGCCGACCCAGATGATCGGGCGCAGGTAGCAGGACTCGAGCTTGTTTTCGCGGACCACTTCGCATTGCGCGGCGGCGAGCGTTTCGTGGTCGAACGGCACGTCCATCTGAAAGATCTTGGCCGAGTTCAGCAGACGCTTGGTGTGTTCCTGCAGCCGGAAAATCGCGGTGCCGCCGTCCGCCGTCTTGTAGGCGCGTACGCCCTCGAAGACACCCATGCCGTAATGCAGCGTGTGGGTAAGCACGTGGATCTTGGCATCGCGCCAGTCGATGAGCTTGCCATCCATCCAGATCTTGCCGTCGCGGTCGGCCATTGACATACGATTCTCCAACTGGTGCGTTATGAGTGCCCCACACCTGGCGCTTCGCGTCAGGCCCCGACGGGGCAGGAAAACCTGGGACGGCCCGGTGTTTTCCAGTGAGGTGTGCCCCAAGGGGACTTCCTTCGGGGCGTAGCGAGGACGTCATTTTAGCGTCTTTTGCACACGGAACGGGCATTTGGCCGTATTCCGGACGCTATAATCCGGCACACGCATAATTCAAATCCGAATGCGCCAGCGGGTGCTTGACGACCTGGCGCTGACTTCCCATCGTTGCTGCGCCCTTGCGCGCCCGCGTTTCGCCCCCATGCTCGCTCGCCTGTCAGATATCGATCGCCGTGCCTTCCGCGAAGGCGCGCGCGACTATTCGCCCACCCTGATGGCGATTTTCTCCTGGGGCCTGGTCACCGGCATTGCCATGAGCAAATCGGTGCTCACGTTGCCGCAGGCGCTCACCATGTCGCTGCTGTGCTACGCCGGTTCGTCGCAACTGGCGGTGCTGCCGCTGCTCGCCGCCAAGCTGCCGGTCTGGACCGTGCTGCTCACGGCCGCGATGGTCAATACGCGTTTCGTGATCTTCAGCGTTGGTCTCGCGCCGCATTTCTCCTATCTGTCGATGTGGCGGCGCATCGTGCTCGGCTATTTCAACGGCGACGTGATCTACCTGCTGTTCCAGAAGAAGAGCTTCCCGACCGGCTATGTGCCGGGCAAGGAGGCGTATTTCTGGGGCATGGCGATATGCAGCTGGCTGTCGTGGCAGGTGTCGTCGATTGCCGGCATTTTGCTGGCGAGTCTGATTCCCGATAACTGGGGCCTCGCGCTGGCGGGCACGCTGGCGTTGCTGCCCATCATGGTGTCGGCGATCGCGACGCGCTCCACGCTGGTCGCGGTCAGCGTCGCCGGCGTGGTGTCGCTGCTCGCATTCGACCTGCCGTACCGGCTCGCGCTGCCGCTCGCGGTGATCGCGGCGATCGTCGCCGGCAGTGCTGCCGACCTGATGGTCGAGCGCGCCGACTTGCGCCGCATCCGTAACAGCGCCGGAGATTCCCGATGACATCCACCCAGATCTGGCTGGCCATTTTCGGCATGACGTTCGTCACCGCCCTGACACGCGCGATGTTTCTAATCGGCGGCGAGCGCACCGTTTTGCCGGCGCGGGTTCAGCGCATGCTCCGCTATGCGCCGGCCGCGGCGCTCGCCGCCGTGGTCCTGCCGGACGTGCTGGCAACGCCCGACGGCCTGTCCTTCGCGCCGTCGAACCATGAGTTCTACGCCACGCTGTCAGGTCTTGCGTGGTTTTTGTGGCGGCGCACCATGCTCGGCACGATTGTCGTCGGAATGGTTGTGTTCACGTTGTTGCGTCTCTTCATGTGATTGAAGAAGCGGGAAATGTTGCGTCGCGGCATCGGCGCGGTATCCTCCAAATACGGGACATTCGCCCGGTCGCGGGTCAGAAGGCTGTGTGGATCAGTTAAAATGGTTGTTTCCGGGATGAGCGCGCCGCTGTAAGGCGCGCGGGCCGCGGCCCTGCCGCCGGCACCCGATTCAGTGGAGCCGCTGCCGTGCCTGAGCGCTGGAGTTCACCGCGCTTGAGTGCCGCGCGTCGTCCGCCACCGCCTTCTCATCAACTCGCACACACACGCCCATGAACAAGGTATTGCGTCTCTCCGATCTGATCGCCGAAGGCAAGCTATCCGGCAAACGCGTGTTCATCCGCGCCGATCTGAACGTGCCGCAGGACGATCGAGGCAACATCACCGAAGACACCCGTATCCGCGCCTCCGTGCCGGCCATCAAGGCTGCGCTCGACGCGGGCGCCGCCGTGATGGTCACGTCGCACCTGGGCCGTCCGACCGAGGGCGACTTCAAGCCGGAAGATTCGCTGGCGCCGGTCGCGAAGCGTCTGGCCGAACTGCTCGGCCGTGACGTGCCGCTGGTGGCGAACTGGGTCGAAAACGGCGTGAACGTCGCGCCGGGCTCGGTCGTGCTGCTGGAAAACTGCCGCGTCAACAAGGGCGAGAAGAAGGATTCCGACGAGCTCGCGCAAAAAATGGCGAAGCTGTGCGACATCTACGTGAACGACGCGTTCGGCACCGCGCACCGCGCCGAAGCGACCACGCATGGCATCGCCAAATACGCGCCCATCGCGTGCGCCGGCCCGTTGCTGGCCGCCGAGCTCGAAGCGCTCGGCAAGGCGCTGGGCGCGCCGAAGCGTCCGCTGGTGGCGATCGTCGCCGGCTCGAAGGTGTCGACCAAACTGACCATTCTGAAGTCGCTCGCCGACAAGGTCGATCAACTGATCGTGGGCGGCGGCATCGCCAACACGTTCATGCTGGCCGCCGGCCTGAAGATCGGCAAGTCGCTCGCCGAAGCCGATCTGCTGAACGAAGCCAAAGCCATTATCGACGCCGCGAAAGCGCGCGGCGCCTCTGTGCCGATCCCGACCGACGTGGTCACGGCCAAGGAGTTTTCGCCGACCGCCAAGGCCGAGGTCAAGGCCGTCGCCGACGTTCAAGACGACGACATGATTCTCGACATCGGACCGGAAACGGCCAAGGTGCTCGCCGCGCAACTGGAAAAGGCCGGCACGATCGTGTGGAACGGCCCGGTCGGCGTGTTCGAATTCGACCAGTTCGGCAACGGCACGAAGACGCTCGCGGACGCCATCGCCAAGTCGTCGGCGTTCTCGATTGCCGGCGGCGGCGATACGCTTGCGGCGATCGCCAAGTACGGCATCCACGACAAGGTCAGCTATATCTCGACGGGCGGCGGCGCCTTCCTCGAGTTCCTCGAAGGCAAGAAGCTACCGGCCGTCGAAGTTCTGGAATCGCGGGCTTAACGTGGCGACGCGCTCCCCAACGGCAAAGTCTGCAAAAGCGCGCGGCGGCAAGCCGCGCAACACCGCAGCAGCAACGGCAGGGGAGCGCGCGGCGCGCTCCGCCGCTAATCCGGCAGCGGCCGAATCTGCGGTTGATGCCGCGGTCGGTTCAGTTAGCCAGCAGCAAGAAGAATCCGGGTCGCCCCTCGCGCTCGCGGAATTGACCACTGCCAGTGAGGCAGCGGAATTGTCCAGCGCAGATGCTGTGCAGACCGCCTCGCCATCCGCAGAACTCCCCGACGAAGAACTCGCCCCTCAACCGGCGCCCCCCGTGCTGGTATCGAATACCGCTTCACACTATAAAGCGACGCTGGTTTCAACCGGCGCGCAGCCCCCGGCAGCATCCTTCGGTGCGCAGCCTCCGCATCCGACTCGCAGCGCTCTTTCCAGCGATCTCACCCAGACGAGGAGACTCATGCATCGCGCCACCAAGATTGTCGCCACCATCGGCCCGGCTTCCAATACGCCGGAAATCCTGCTGCAAATGATTCAGGCGGGGCTGGACGTGGTGCGGCTCAATTTCTCGCACGGCACCGCCGACGACCATCGCCAGCGCGCCGATTTCGTGCGCGAGGCGGCCCGCCAGGCCGGCCGCGAAGTCGCCATCATGGCAGACCTGCAAGGCCCGAAAATCCGGGTCGGCAAATTTGAAAACGGCAAGATCATGCTCGTCGCCGGCGAGCCGTTCATCCTCGACGCCGACTGCGAACTCGGCAACGAGCAGCGCGCCGGTCTCGACTACAAAGACCTGCCGCGCGACCTGAAACCGGGCGACGTGCTGTTGCTTAACGACGGCCTGATCGTGCTGAACGTCTCGCGCGTGATCGGCAATGAGATCCACACGGTCGTCAAGATCGGCGGCGAGCTGTCGAACAACAAGGGTATCAACCGCCAGGGCGGCGGCTTGTCCGCGCCGGCGCTGACCGCCAAGGACATGGAAGACATTCGCACCGCCATGTCGCTCGGCGTCGATTATGTCGCGGTATCGTTCCCGAAGAACGCCACCGACATGGAAATGGCCCGCCAGCTGGCGAACATCGCCGGCGCGCCGTTCGGCATCAAGCCGAAGATGATCGCCAAAATCGAGCGCGCGGAAGCCATTCCGGCGCTGCAAGGCATCCTCGACGCATCGGACGGCATCATGGTCGCGCGCGGCGACTTGGCCGTGGAAGTGGGGAATGCCGCAGTCCCCGCGCTGCAAAAGCGGATGATCCGTATGGCGCGCGAATCGAACAAGTTCGTGATCACCGCCACGCAGATGATGGAGTCGATGATCCACGCGCCGGTGCCGACCCGCGCCGAAGTGTCGGACGTCGCCAACGCCGTGCTGGACGGCACGGACGCGGTGATGCTGTCGGCGGAATCGGCGGCGGGCAAGTATCCGGTGCAGACCATCGAGACCATGGCGGCGATCTGTATTGAAGCCGAGAAGTCGGAGCAGTCGGAACTGGACAAGGATTTCCTCGACCGCACGTTCACGCGGATCGACCAGTCGATCGCGATGGGTGCGCTGTTCACGGCGTTTCATCTCGGCGCGAAGGCGATCGTGGCGTTGACCGAATCCGGCTCGACCGCGCTGTGGATGTCGCGCCATTGGACCCACGTGCCGATTTTCGCGCTCACGCCGCGGGTCGGCAGCGAGCGGGCCATGGCGCTGTACCGCAACGTGACTTCGCTGCATCTGGACACCAACACTGACCGCGACACCGCGTTGCAGCAGGCGTTGGAGACCGTGGTCAGCAAGGGTTACGCGTCGCGCGGCGACATGGTGGTGCTGACTGTCGGCGAGCCGATGGGTCAGGCCGGCGGCACGAATACGCTGAAGATCGTGCGGGTCGGCGAACCGTATTGACCATGCAGCAACCATTCTGCGTGGGATCGGAGCGCGCTGCGTGGGACCGGAGTCAGTGCTGAAGCACTCACTCCGGATCGACAAAGCGCTGAAGCGCTAGCTCCGATCGACACAGCAGACTGCTCGATCGGCACGGGTCTGATTGGGCGAAGCAGGCTGGCATGCTCCGCGAGAGGCGGCGCACAGGCTCAAATCGCGCGTTGCAGCGGCAAGGACCGCGCCGCGCTTTAGAGAATGTGTGAACGGGTATGCAGCTTGCTTCGCGATAAAATCGCCCAAAAGATGCCGACGGCACAAGAATTCGTTTCAATCTATGGAGTTACAGCATGCCTCTCGTATCAATGCGTCAACTGCTGGACCATGCCGCTGAAAACGGCTACGGCCTTCCGGCATTCAACGTGAACAATCTGGAGCAAGTGCAGGCAATCATGGCGGCGGCCGACAAGGTCAACGCCCCGGTTATCATGCAAGCGTCGGCCGGCGCGCGTAAGTACGCGGGCGAAGCGTTCCTGCGCCACCTGATCGAAGCCGCGGTCGAGTCGTATCCGCATATTCCGGTCGTGATGCACCAGGACCACGGGCAGTCGCCGGCGGTCTGCATGGCGGCAATCCGCAGCGGTTTCACCAGCGTGATGATGGACGGTTCGCTCGAAGCCGACGGCAAGACGGTCGCTTCGTACGAGTACAACGTGGACGTGTCGCGCAAGGTCGTGGAAGCGGCGCACTCGATCGGCATCACGGTGGAAGCGGAACTGGGCGTGCTCGGTTCGCTGGAAACCATGAAGGGCGACAAGGAAGACGGTCACGGCGCGGAAGGCACGATGACGCGCGAGCAGCTGTTGACCGATCCGGAGCAGGCTGCCGACTTCGTCAAGCTGACCCAGTGCGACGCGCTGGCCATCGCGATCGGTACGTCGCACGGCGCCTACAAGTTCAGCAAGAAGCCCACGGGCGACATTCTGTCGATCCAGCGCATCAAGGAAATCCACCAGCGCATTCCGAACACGCACCTGGTGATGCACGGTTCGTCGTCGGTGCCGCAGGAACTGCTGGCTGAAATCCGCGAATTCGGCGGCGACATGAAGGAAACTTACGGCGTGCCGGTCGAGGAAATCCAGGAAGGTATCAAGAACGGCGTGCGCAAGGTCAATATCGACACCGACCTGCGTCTGGCGATCACCGGTGCGATCCGCCGCTATATGGCGACCAACCCGGGTAAGTTCGATCCGCGCGATTACCTGAAGCCGGCGCGCGAAGCGGCGATGAAGATCTGTGTCGAGCGCTACATGCAATTCGGCTGCGAAGGCCAGGCCGGCAAGATCAAGCCGGTCACGCTTGATAAAATCGCGGAGAAGTACAAATCGGGCGAGCTCGCGCAAGTCGTCCGCTAAGCTATCAACATGCACTGCACCTGGCCGTTTGGCCAGGTTGTCGTTCGATCGCCGTTCCCGCATCATCCGGGGAACGGCGTTTCCCTTTTGTTCCGGTCACACTTTTTGCCTCACTTTTAGCGAACCACGACGATGTCTACCCTCTACGAATCCACGCTCCGCTCGCTGCCGCTGCTCGGCCGCGGTAAAGTCCGCGACAACTATGCGGTGGGCAACGACCAGTTGCTGATCGTCACGACCGACCGTCTGTCGGCGTTCGACGTCATCATGGGCGAGCCGATTCCGAATAAGGGACGCGTGCTCAATGAAATGGCGAACTTCTGGTTCGAGAAACTCAAGCACGTGGTGCCGAACCACCTCACGGGCGTCGCGCCCGAATCCGTGGTGGCGGCGGACGAAGTCGAGCAGGTCAAGGGCCGCGCGGTCGTCGTGACGCGCCTCGAGCCGATTCTCGTCGAAGCCGTGGTGCGCGGCTATCTGGCCGGCAGCGGCTGGAAAGACTACCAGGCAACCGGTTCGGTGTGCGGCGTGGAATTGCCGCCGGGTTTGCAGAACGCGCAGAAGCTGCCCGAGCCGATCTTCACGCCGGCAGCCAAGGCCGAAATGGGCCATCACGACGAAAACATCACCTACAACGAGATGGAGCGCCGCATCGGCACCGAACTGTCGGCTACGATCCGCGACATCTCGATCAAGCTGTACAAGGAAGCCGCTGATTACGCGGCCACGCGCGGCATCATCATCGCGGATACGAAGTTCGAATTCGGTCTGGACAACCACGGCAAGCTGTATCTGATGGACGAGGCGCTGACCGCGGATTCGTCGCGCTTCTGGCCGGCCGACCAGTATCAGGTCGGCACCAATCCGCCGTCGTTCGACAAGCAGTTCGTGCGCGACTGGCTCGAAACCCAGCCGTGGAAGAAAGAGCCGCCGGCGCCGAAGTTGCCGGACGACGTTGTCACGAAGACGGGCGAGAAGTACCAGGAAGCGCTCGAACGCCTGACCGGACATAAGCTCGCCTGATTACGCGCACCGGTTGGATCTGCTCCGCGTGAGAAAGCGCGGGGCCGCCCGCAAATTTTCCGCCGCGCAGTAAGTCCCCTTTGCGGGTCACCCGTTCGGGGCCGGGCGCGAAGGGACAGGTTCTGGGGCGCTCTCAAGAAACAAGGAAGCCGTAAGATGAGTGAAGCACAAACCGCCCATACGCATGGCGCGCCGGTTATCGGTGTGCTGATGGGCTCCAGTTCCGACTGGGAAGTCATGAAGAACGCCGTGGCCATTCTGCAGGAGTTCGGCGTGCCCTACGAAGCGAAGGTCGTGTCCGCGCACCGCATGCCCGACGAAATGTTCGCCTATGCTGAAAGCGCGCGTGAGCGTGGCATTCGCGCGATCATCGCCGGCGCGGGCGGCGCGGCGCATCTGCCGGGCATGCTGGCCGCCAAGACCACGGTGCCGGTGCTCGGCGTGCCGGTGGCAAGCAAGTACCTGAAGGGCGTCGATTCGTTGCATTCGATCGTGCAGATGCCCAAGGGCGTGCCGGTCGCCACGTTTGCGATCGGCGAAGCAGGCGCGGCGAACGCGGCGCTGTTCGCGGTGTCGTTGTTGAGCGGCACGAGCGACGAGTATGCGGAGAAACTGGCTGCGTTCCGCGTGCGCCAGAACGAAGCGGCCCACGCCATGGTGTTGCCGGCGCTGTAAGCGCACAGACTGATTGCTTGAAGACGTCCCCCTGTCCGACCCCCGGCCGGGTGCCTGCCATCGCATTGCACGCACGCATTGCACACAGCACCCGGCCGCGACCGACCACTAAGATGAACCCAGACAACACACCGGTTTCACCGATTCTGCCCGGCGCATGGCTTGGCATGGTCGGTGGCGGCCAGCTCGGCCGCATGTTCTGTTTCGCCGCTCAGGCCATGGGCTACCGCGTCGCCGTGCTCGATCCGGACGAAAACAGTCCGGCGGGCGCCGTTGCCGACCGCCATTTGCGCGCGGCCTACGACGACGAAACGTCGCTGACCGAACTCGCGCGGCTGTGCGCGGCGGTGTCGACCGAATTCGAGAACGTGCCGGCCGCGAGCCTCGACTTCCTCGCGCGGACTACCTTCGTGAGTCCGGCTGGGCGCTGCGTCGCCGTGGCCCAGGACCGCATTGCCGAGAAACGCTTCATCGCGTCATCGGGCGTGACGGTTGCGCCTCACGTGGTGATCGAATCGTCGGATGCGCTGGCCGCGCTCGACGACACGAAGCTCGAAGCCGTGCTGCCGGGCATTCTCAAGACTGCCCGCATGGGCTACGACGGCAAAGGCCAGATTCGCGTGCGCAACGCGGAGGAAGTACGTGAGGCGCATGCGTCGCTCGGCGGCGTGCCGTGCGTGCTGGAAAAGCGTTTGCCATTGAAGTTCGAAGTGTCCGCGCTGATCGCGCGGGCGGCGAGCGGCGCGTCGGTGGTCTATCCGCTCGCGCAGAACACGCATCGCGACGGCGTGCTGTCGCACACCATCGTCCCGGCACCCGACGCGAGTCCCACGTTGGTCCAGCAGGCGCAACAGGCCGCGCTGCAAATCGCCGACAAGCTCGGTTATGTGGGCGTGCTGTGCGTCGAGTTCTTCATTCTCGAAGATGGTTCGCTGGTGGCCAATGAAATGGCGCCGCGCCCGCACAATTCCGGCCACTACACGGTCGACGCCTGCGCGACCAGCCAGTTCGAGCAGCAGGTGCGCGCCATGACCGGCATGCCGCTCGGCGACACGCGCCAGCATTCACCGGCCGTCATGCTGAACATTCTCGGCGACGTGTGGTTTCCGGACGGCCCGAAGCGCGCGGCCGTCACGCCGCCGTGGCACGAAGTCGCCGCTATGCCGGCAGCGCGCCTGCATCTGTATGGCAAGGAAGAGGCGCGCTGCGGCCGCAAGATGGGTCACGTGAACTTCACGGCGGCCACGCTCGAAGAAGCCCGCACGGCCGGACGTGATTGCGCGCGGCTGCTGCACATCCTCACGAGCTGACACAAGCGCCATGCCGGATCAACAGAAAGCCGCCGAGGGCGCATTGCCTGTGAGCGCCGTGCAGATCGAACACGCGGCGGCGCTGCTCGACGCGGGAGGCCTGGTCGCGTTTCCTACGGAGACGGTGTACGGTCTCGGCGGCGACGCCGAGAGTCCCGACGCGGTTGCGCGCATTTACGCGGCGAAGGGCAGGCCGGCGAATCATCCGGTGATCGTGCATCTCGCGCCGCAAGGCGATCCGAACTACTGGGTCGAGCATTTGCCCGCGGAGGCGCAGCGATTGATCGACGCGTTTTGGCCGGGGCCGCTCACGCTGATCCTCAAGCGCGCCGCGCGCATTCCTGCGGCAGTTAGCGGCGGGCAGGATTCAGTGGGGCTGCGCTGCCCGTCGCATCCTGTCGCGCAAGCATTGCTCGAGGCGTTCAGCGCATTGCGCAACGGGCATGGCGGCGTGGCGGCGCCGTCGGCGAATCGGTTCGGACATGTGAGCCCGACGACGGCGCAACATGTGCGCGACGAGTTCGGCGACGCGATTCATGTGCTGGACGGCGGCGCGTCGGACGTCGGTATCGAATCGACCATTCTGGATTTGTCGCGCGGCTTTCCGGCGCTGTTGAGGCCGGGGCGTGTGACCCCGCAAGATATCGCCGACGTGCTTGGCGAGGCGCCGCGCCTGCCGGACGGCTCGGATGCGACCGCGCCGCGGGCTTCCGGCACGCTGAAGGCGCACTACGCGCCGCGCACGCCGTTGGCGCTATTGCCGTTCGTCGCGCTGGAGGCTTTGCTTGCCGCGCGGCAAGAGGATGAGCGCGTGGCGTTGGTGGCGCGCGCGTCGCGTGCTGGGCATTGGGCCGATGCTGAAGGCGTGCATTTCATTGCTGCACCTGAAGATCCGCATGTCTATGCGCGTGAACTGTATGGCTTGCTGAGGGCTCTCGATCGCGCGAATGTCACGCGGATTCTGATTGAGAAGCTGCCGGATACGATTGAGTGGATCGCTGTTAATGATCGGTTAGGGCGCGCTGCGGCTGCTTTTGAAGCGCAAGGGTGATGGGTTGGGGTTTTTGCTCGTCGGGCGCTTTTTGTCTGGTTGCTTGCGGTGTTGGCCTTTCCTTGATTTGTTATTGGTCTATTAGCGTTGCCCCTGTGCGGGGCGGCACTTACTTTCTTTGCTTGCCGCAAAGAAAGTAAGCAAAGAAAGCGGCCCAAACCGCTAATTCTTAAGCGGGTCTCTCGCGCAGTCGCGGTAGTGGTGCATCTGGAATCCGTGTTCTCGCATATTCACCGTGACTGACAATGCGCTCATCAGCTCCCACTCCGCACTACGTGCGTCGCGGATGGGTATGCATGGGAAAACAAGGCTTCGCTTTGCGTCGCGGGACGAACGGCTTCGCTTCGCCGAGTCGGTAGTGCGCTCATAGGCAAATCCCAACTCTGCGCGAGTCCGGTGTGACGAAATCGCAGCGGGCGCAATGACAGTCCCTGCCGCCGGGCAATACGCGAGAGCAAAAACCAGCAGACGGTTTATGAAGTGTCCATCGGCGCGCGCAGCGCCGCCGGAAGAATGACTGCCTTGTCACTTGGGTGGAAAGTGCGACACGACGGATTCCAGATGTGCCACTACCATGACTGTGCGAGGGATCCGCTTATGAGCTGGCGGTGTGAAGCCGCTTTCTTTGCTTACTTTCTTTGCGGCAAGCAAAGAAAGTAAGTGCCGCCCCGCACAGGGGTGACGCTAATAGACCAATAACAAATCAAGGAAAGGCCAAAATCCCAGATCAAGAAAAGGCCACGCCGCAAACCCCCACCCGCAGCGCGGCCCTCCTCAATTTACTTCCCCAACCCAGTCGCTGCGATCTGCTGCTGCACATACTGCGCGAACAACGCGTGTAGATGCGTGCTCGGATGAACCGTATCCGCAAACATATAAGTCTGGTCAGCACCAGCCACCGTATAAGTCTGCGGCGAGCAGAACAGCGACGAGCCGAACTGCGCGCCATACTGAGCCGGCGTCAGCCCATTCGTCGCGCTCGGATTAGCTGTAGCGTACGCAGTTGCGTTGTTCTGCATCGACGTCAGGTTACAAGCCGTGCCGGTGTTGGATACCGTGAAGCCCAGCGCCTGGTAGTTCGGCAACTGCTGATCAATCCACGTGAACGCATCGGCCACGATGACCTTGCCCGTACCCACCAGACCGAGTGCCGTCAGGTTCTGGACCAGCAGGTAGTTATACGCCGCGGTAATCCCTGACAGCAGTGCAGCCGTGCCAGGCGTGCTCACGTTGGCTGCAACGCCGAGCGGCGTATTGCCGATGTCCGGCACCGTCGACACCACCACGTGAGTCGCGCCCGAGTTGACGATTTTCTGGACTTGCGCGGCGAGCTGGGTGGCGGCCTGCGCGATCTGCGGGTTGGCCAACTGCTGCAGGTAGCCGACGATGAACGCCACCTGGCCTGCCTGCGAGTTCGGCAGTTTGCCGGCCTGCACGAGCAGCGGATATTGCGTCTGTAGCGCGGCGCCGAGCGCCGTCAGATTGGCGGTGGTCCCCGCGAACTGGAAGATGTCGTTCGCACCGCCGTTGATCAGCACGAGCTGGTTAGCGTTGAAGCTCGTGTGCGCGCCCAGGTAGTTGGCCACCTGTGTCACCACCGGCACGGTCGTCGCGGCCATGTTGTTGGGCGCCCAACCTTGGCCTTGAGCATTGACGACGTCCGAGCCGCCTTGCGCATAGCCCAAGCCACCCGTTGCGACCAGCGGCTTGCCGAAGCCGCCGAGGTACGCTGCGGTCAACGTGTCGCCGTAGTACTCAGCGACCTTCTGGGTCCACACTTCACCCGGGTTCGTCGTGAAGCGGCCGCCGCCGAAGCTCCCCTGAATCACCGGCGCGTACGTGCCGACATCCGACAAGCTGTCGCCGAACGACACGACCTGCAATTTGACGCCGCCCGCAGGCGTGCTGCTCGCATTGTTGTTGTCGCTACCCCCGCCGCAAGCCGCGAGCAGGGCGAACGCCGTGCTGGCCATGGCGATCTGCGTCACGCGCAGCCAATGTTGTTTCCTCGATCCTGTTTGCTTCATGTTGACTACATCTCCTCGTATGTGTGGCCCTTATGCCATGTGTTGCAGGCAGCGCCCACCGCTTGAGCGGCGTGACGACAGCTTACAGAATCTTCTACGGCCTGCGTGGTGTTTGAAACGCGGCCGTATGGTCTTGCTTCACGCGAGTTGCCTCGCCTGAATTTTCACTTGAATCCACGCGCGATACCGATGAACCGGCGGCGCGCCGCGCGTGATAATCCGCAGCCCATGCGGGCGGCGCGAACAATGCGCGCAGCTTGTCGTGCCAGCCGCGCACGCTCGCGAAGTCGACGGCCATCGACGCCCATTCGTGAAACGTCGCCTTCAGCGGGTTGTAAGTGTGAAGCGGCTCGACGATGCCGTAGACCGGCGCATCGCGCGGATCTTCGTCGACGTAGCTGCCGAACAGGCGATCCCAGATCACCAGCACGCCGGCATAGTTGCGGTCGATATAGCGATCGTTGCGCGCGTGATGCACGCGATGGATCGACGGTGTGTTGACCACGTATTCGAGCCAGCCGAGTTTGCCGATGGCTTGCGTATGCACGAAAAACTGAAAGCCGAGATTGATCAGCACGATCGCGACAATCTGCGTCGGCGGAAAACCGAGCACGGCAAGCGGCGTCCAGAAGAGCCACATGCCCGCGATCGGATACATCAGGCTCTGGCGGAACGCGGTCGAAAAATTCATGCGCTCCGACGAGTGATGCACGACATGCGCGGCCCACAGCCAGCGCACGCGATGGCTGCAACGATGGAACACGTAGTAGAGCAGATCCTGAGCGACAAACAGCACGACGAACGAGACCCAGCTCGCCTGCCACGTGTAGACGCGATAGTGATCGTAGAAAAACGCGTAGACAGGGATGATGGCGAGCCACGCGAGCTTGTCGGCGGCTTGCTGCATCAGTGCGAGCGCGGCGTTGCAGAGCGTGTCGCGCCAGCTATAGAGTTGCGCGCCCGGCTGCGTGCGCCGCAGGTGCCACGCCTCCCAGCCGATGCATGCGAGAAAGACTGGCGCCATGGCGAGCAGCAGCAATTCGGCATCGAATTGCATTGTGTCTTCCTCCGTGGTCCCTGGCCGCCGCGCTGTGCGCAGCGGGTGTTGTCGTTATTGTTCGAGCGGGACCGTAACCGATGCACGGCCCCGGCGCCACGTCCAGCGTTTTACGCGCGTCTCAAACACTGCCCGACAGCGTACACGCTTAGGACGTTGCCGCGCGCGGCTTCGCTAGAAGGAACACTCAGTGAGCGCCACGCTTGTGCGGGTTTTTCCTGGGCTTGCTGCTGCGCGGTTCGACGACCGGATCGGAAACCTTGGTGAAGCCCTGCGATGGCCCCTGATACACCCATTCGAGCAGCGCATCGTGCGCGGCGCGCGCGGCTTCCGAATGCGGATCGTTGATCAGGCTGACGACCACGTAACTGTTACCGTCAGCCGACGCCACATAGCCCGCGATTGCCCGCACATCGCGCAAGGTGCCGGTCTTGATATGCGCATTGCCTCCCGCGCCCTGGTTGGTCAAGCGGTTGCGCATGGTGCCATCGACGCCCGCGATCGGCAGCGACTCCACGAACACTTGCGCGACCGGACTTGCGTTGGCCCGCTGCAGCAGATCGGCGAGCGCGAGCGCGGTGACGTGCTCGTCGCGTGAGAGGCCCGAGCCATTGTCGAGCGTCAGATACTCCATGTCGATGCTGTCGCGGCGCAGAAACGCCTGGATTGCACGCGCTGATTTGGCGGTCGTCGCGGGCCCTTTTTCCTCGGCTGCGCCGATCGTCAGGAACAGGTTGCGCGCCATCGTGTTGTTGCTGAACTTGTTGATGTCGCGAACGATGTCGGACAGCATCGGCCCCTGGTGCGTCGCCACCAGTTTGGCGCCGACGGGCACGGCGCCTTCGCGCGTCGCGCCGCTGAACGTCCCGCCGGTTTGCTGCCACAGCGCGAGAAAACCGCCCGCGAAAAACGCCGAGTGATCGAGCACCGCGACGTTGATCGTGCGCGGGCCGCAGCGCATCGAATAGTCGCCGTTGAACGAGGCCACGACGGTGCCGTTCGGCTGCGGCGTGACGGTCGGCGACACCGAGGCCGCGTCGCCGCGGCACGGGCCGTTCACCGCATGCATCTGGTTGTCGATCTGCAATTGCGCAAGCGCGGGCAACACATCGATCGCGACGCTGCCGTCCGGCGACGGTGTCAGCGTGAACGACAGCGATTTGAACGCGTACAGCAGCGGATCGGGGCCGACGTTGTACGGCGCGGTGGCGTCGTCGTCGAACGGCGGGAGGTCGCGCGTGGACGAATCGAAGTAGCGCTTGTCGAGCACCAGCGCGCCGTCGATGCCGCTGATGCCCGCCTTGTGGATCTTCTGCACGAGGTCGATCAGTTCTTCCGGCACGAGCTTCGGATCGCCCGTGCCTTGAATGTAGAGATTGCCATGCAGCACGCCGTTGGCGTCGATGGTGCCGTCCGCGTAGGCGCTCGTGCGCCAGCGGTAGTCGGGGCCGAGTATCGACAGGCCCGAGTAGGTGGTGACGAGTTTCATCGTCGAGGCGGGCATCATCGGCTTGCCCGCGTTCAGTGCGAGGATCGGCGTGCGGTCGCCGACTTTCTCCACGACCACGCTGATCGACGACAAGGGCACGTGCGCGCGCTGCAAGCCGACCATCACCGATTGCGGCAAGACAGTGGTGACGTTGACGCTCGGACGCGTGGCCTTGACGCGAGCCTGCGCGGCAAGCGGCAGCGACGCGCCGCAGCCGAGCGCGGCGCAAGCGAGCAGCCAGGCGCTCGCGCGCGGCGCGAACCGGCGCGGCAGACGAGTGGTGGAAGAAGTGGAAGCGGTCAAAGCAGAAGCGGTCAAAGCAGAAGCGGTCAAAGCAGAAGCGGTCAAAGCAGAAGCAGTCAAAGCAGAAGCGGAGCGCGGACGTAGGGCGACAGTGTTGAAGCGGCGTGCGAGAGAAGACAGAAAAGCGTGCGTCATGGACGGGCGAAAAAGCAAAATGTCAGGGCGTGGGGCACGCGGCAATCCCGGCGGCGCCGAAGGATCGCGTTGGCGCGCGGACAAAAATACCGGCCGCGCGAAGCAAAGCGCCCATTGTAGAGAGTTGCCGCCAGGCTGCGGTGGAAAATGCGCCACGCGGCGCGCATGGCGGGGGCGGGCGCTAGAATGCGGCATCATCGAACGATTCGGAACGGATAACCATGCGCATCTTGCTAGTCGAAGACGACCGGATGATCGCCGAAGGCGTGCGCAAGGCACTGCGCGGCGAAGGCTTCGCGGTCGACTGGGTGGAAGACGGGGAAGCCGCGCTCAGCGCGGCGGGCAGCCAGCCTTACGATCTCGTGCTGCTCGACCTGGGCCTGCCCAAACGCGACGGTCTCGACGTGCTGCGCACGCTGCGCGCGCGCGGCCATGCGCTGCCGGTGCTGATCGTGACCGCGCGCGACGCCGTGGCGGATCGCGTCAAAGGCCTCGACGCCGGCGCCGACGATTACCTGGTCAAACCTTTCGATCTCGACGAACTCGGCGCCCGCATGCGCGCACTGATCCGGCGTCAGTCGGGGCGCAGCGATTCGACCATCCGCCACGGCAACCTGACGCTCGATCCCGCGTCACATCAGGTGACGCTCGACGGCGCGCCGGTCGCGTTGTCGGCGCGTGAATTCGCGCTGCTCGAGGCGTTGCTCGCGCGGCCTGGCGCCGTGCTCTCGAAGAGCCAGCTCGAAGAAAAAATGTACGGCTGGGGCGAGGAGATCGGCAGCAATACCGTCGAGGTCTACATTCACGCGCTGCGCAAGAAACTCGGCGCGGACCTGATCCGCAACGTGCGCGGTCTGGGCTACATGATCGCGAAGGACGCCTGAGCCGATGCGTTCGATTCGCCGTCAATTGCTGGTCTGGCTGCTGGCGCTGGTGCTGCTCGGCGTCGGCATCGCGGGTTGGCTCATCTACCGGCAAGCGCTTGCCGAAGCCAACGAACTCTTCGATTACCAGTTGGAGCAGATCGCCGCCGCGCTGCCGTCGGAACCGTTCTCGCAAGTGCTCGGTTCGCGCGACACCGGCGACGAAGGCATCGTGCTGCAGATCTGGAATCGCAACGGCGTGCTGATGTACTACTCGCGTCCGCGTGCGCCGCTCGCGCCGCGCGCCGAACTCGGCTTTTCGACCGAGCACACGGAGCGCGGCGAGTGGCGCGTGTATGGCGCGATCGTCGGCGATAACGTGGTGCAGCTGGCGCAGCCGGTTTCCGTGCGCAACCGGCTCGCAGCAAATGTCGCGCTGCGTACGCTGTGGCCGTTGATCGTGCTGCTGCCGTTGCTGGGACTCGCAGTGTGGGTGGTTATCGGACGCGGACTCAGGCCATTGCGGCGCGTGACCAGCGCGCTCGACGCGCGTCACCCCGAGGCGCTCGATCCGTTGCCGGACCAGCGTCTGCCGCTCGAAGTGCAGCCGCTCGTACGCGCGCTGAACGGTCTGCTCGAAAGACTCGCGACCGCGCTCGATATCCAGAAAGCATTTGTCGCCGACGCCGCGCATGAATTGCGTACGCCGCTCGCCGCCGTGCAGATTCAGGCGCAACTGGTGGCGCGCGCGAAGGACGACGCCGGCCGCAGCGAAGCGCTCGCCGATCTGCAAGCCGGCGTGACGCGCGCCACGCGTCTTGCCGAACAACTGTTGGCGCTCGCGCGTTCCGAACCGGACGGCCTCGCCGCCACCAACGCGATCGATCTGCGCGCGCTGCTGCAGGAGTGCGTGGTGGCTTACGCGCCGCTTGCGCTGAATCGCGGCGTCGATCTCGGCATCGAGGCGACCGAATCCGCCACCGTGATCGGCGATGCCGACGCGCTGCGCGTGATGTTCAACAATCTGGTGGATAACGCGACCAAATACACGCCACGCGGGGGACGCGTGGATGTCGGCCTGCATGTCGAAGAGGGCCACCCGGTCGTGCGGATCGCCGACAGCGGACCGGGGATCGAGCCGGCCGAACGCGATCGCGTGTTCGACCGTTTCTATCGCGCGGGTGCCGGCGCGAATCGCGTGCGTACCGACGTGGCGGGCAGCGGTCTGGGTCTGGCGATCGTGCGCCGCATCGCCGTGCAGCATCATGCTGCCGTGTCGCTCGACGAATCACCCGCAGGTGGCTTGCAGGTCACCGTGCGTTTCTGAAGGCAACGGGTTCTGTTCGTAAAGAGGCTTAAACGAGGCTTAAACAGGCCTCAAAATCAGGATGAAAGCGATCTGTCGCTGCTTAAGACTCTTTTAAGCGATGCCACGTACGCTTCGAGACATCCAAAGTCTCTTTCTCCCAGTCAGGAGTACACGATGAACGCGAAAACCTTGTCCCGCAGCGCTGTTGCCGTAGCCGTCGCTGTAGCGCTTTCCGCCGGCTATGTGGCGGGGCATCGCGACGTGCCCGCGCCGCAGGTGATCTCGCCGGCGCAGGCCGCGATGATGCCCGCTGAAGCCGCCGCCAAAACCGGCATTCCCGATTTCTCGGGCCTCGTCGAAACCTACGGTCCGGCCGTGGTGAACATCAGCGCGAAGCACGTCGTCAAGCAGACGGCGCTGCGCGGCAATCCCGGCAATGGCAACGGCGGCGGCAATCAGTTGCCGATCGATCCGAGCGATCCGTTCTACCAGTTCTACAAGCACTTCTTCGGCGGCATGCCGGGCATGCAAGGCGGCGGCGACGGCGGCGATGCGCCCGATCAGCCGAGCGCGAGCCTGGGCTCGGGATTCATCGTCAGCAATGACGGTTACATCCTGACCAATGCGCACGTGGTGGACGGCGCCAACGTCGTCACCGTGAAGCTGACCGACAAGCGCGAATTCCGCGCGAAGGTGGTCGGCGCCGACAAGCAGTCCGACGTTGCCGTGCTGAAGATCGACGCAAGCAATCTGCCGACCGTGAAGATCGGCGATCCGCGTCAGAGCAAGGTCGGCCAGTGGGTCGTCGCGATCGGCTCGCCTTACGGTTTCGACAACACGGTGACCTCGGGCATCATCAGCGCGAAGTCGCGCTCGCTGCCTAACGAAAACTACACGCCGTTCATTCAGACCGACGTACCGGTGAACCCTGGCAATTCGGGTGGACCGCTCTTCAATCTGCAAGGCGAAGTGATCGGTATCAATTCGATGATCTATTCGCAGACGGGCGGTTTCCAGGGCCTTTCGTTCGCCATCCCGATCAATGAGGCGATCAAGGTCAAGGACGACATCGTCAAGACCGGTCACGTGAGCCGCGGCCGTCTCGGCGTGGCGGTGCAGGGCATGAATCAGACGCTCGCCAATTCGTTCGGCATGCAGAAGCCGCAAGGCGCGCTGGTCAGCTCGGTCGATCCGGGCGGCCCGGCGGCCAAGGGCGGTTTGCAGCCGGGCGACGTGATCCTGTCGGTGAACGGCGAACCGGTCGGCGACTCGTCCGATCTGCCGTCGCAGGTCGCGGGTCTGGCGCCGGGCACTTCGGCGACCGTGCAGGTCTGGCGCGACAAGGCCACCAAGGACCTGAAGGTAACCATCGGCTCGTTGTCGGATGCGAAGGTCGCCTCGGACAAGGCCGATCAGCCGGCCCAGATGCAAGGCCGGCTCGGCGTGGCGGTGCGGCCGCTGACGCCGGAAGAGAAGAGCGGCGCGTCGGTCTCGCACGGTCTGCTGGTGCAGCAATCGGGCGGCGCGGCGGAAAGCGCCGGCATCCAGCCGGGCGACGTGATTCTCGCGGTCAACGGCCGGCCCATTTCGAGCGTCGATCAACTGAAGCAGGTGATCGCCAGTGCCGGCAACAGCATCGCGTTGCTGATCCAGCGCGACAACGCGCAGATCTTCGTGCCAGTCGATCTCGGCTGATGAGCCGCGCGGGCTGGATGGCCCGATCGGTCGTCCGGCTGGCAGTTTGACCGACGCTCCGCTCATCCGCCCGCGAATTGAAGTAATGCTTGCCGGTCCGTTGCAGTTACTGCCAGCGGATCGGCAATTTTCATTTATATCCTGGCATCGAAGTAAGGCGCTGCGCGCCACCCGGTGCGGCGCGCGGCGGTTTCCAGATGACGCGGCCGGCAGCTTGGCACGCAGGTTGCGTCTGCCCTGATCCGGGCCCATCGCGGGATCCCGGGGAAGCAGGGATAAGACCTCAACAAGGAGCAAACCGATGAAAACCCAACGCAATCAGCGAAGGATCGTAGCCGCTGCGGTTACCGCAGCGCTCACGCTCGGTCTGGCGGGTGGCGCGTATGCACAGGCAAGCGATACGACCGGCGGCACGACTACCGATGAAACCAGCGCGGGCAACGCCAATGGCGGCGGCCTGCCGCAAATCCAGCAGCAGGGCGACGTCTCGTTCGTGTCGGGCGGCGTCGGTCTCGACGAATCGAAGGCATTGCAGCAGGCGCAAAGCCAGTGGCCGCTGTCGCTGCGCTTCACGGGGCCGGGTTCCGACTTTCTCGCCGACGTTCACGTGCGCGTGGTCGATGCGCACAACGGCGAAGTGCTGAGCACCACGTCGCGTGGGCCGTACATGCTGGTCAGGCTCCGGCCGGGCCGCTACACGGTCCATGCGCAATACAAGGATCGCGACCAGTCCAAACCGGTGACGATCCCGGCCAAGGGCACCGCCAAGACCGCGTTCTACTGGAACACTCAATAAGCACGACGCCGTTCTGCGCGGCGATGTGGTCAGCGCCGCACGCCATGCAGGAAGGCCGCGCACTCGGCCGGACTTTGGTCGATAATGAAGCCACGGGCACATCCCGTGGCTTTACTGTTTGCACGACCGCACACCATCACGGAGCCGAGACATGAGCGATGCCTTGACACCTCACGGGAGCCCCGGCGCGAGCGCGGGCGGGCACACCATCGCGATCACCGGCAACAATCACCGGGTGCGCGTGATCCACGGCGGCGTGACCATGGCCGATACGCAGGCGGGGCTGACACTGTCGGAAACCGGTCTGCCGGACGTGTTCTATTTCCCGCGTTCGGACGTGAACATGGCCCGGCTCGAACGCTCGACGCACAGCTCGCACTGTCCGTTCAAAGGCGACGCGTCGTACTTCCATCTGCGCACGGAAGACGGCCTGATCGAGAACGCCGTGTGGAGTTATGAAACGCCGCTCGAGTCGGCGATGAAGATCAAAGGGTATCTCGCGTTTTACGCATCGCGCGTCGACCGCATCGATCAGACGTCTTGATCCCGCTGTCGCGCGTTCATCGGGGAGGCTGCCATGGAACTGAACGACGCGTTACGGATTCCGCTTGCGCCGTCCGACGTCTGGGACGCGTTGCAAGACCTTGCGCTACTGCGCGCCAGCCTCGACAACTGCGAGTCGTTCACACGCTTTGCGCACGGCGAATACGAACTGATCATGACCGTGCCGCTCGGCCCGCTGCGCGCGCGCTACCAGGCGCGTGCCCATGTGGCCGGCCAGGATTCCGGGCCCGCGGACGCGCAGCGCCGCACCATCAACTTCAAAGCCCGCGCCGAAGGCATCGGCGCATTACGCGGCCAGATCGAAGTGCGCTTGCGCGCGGACGAAAGCACGCACGGCGCCGATCGGGAGCGCGGCACGCGGATCGATTACACGATCTGGGCAACCTCCTCCGGCCCGCTTGCCGAACTGCCGACGCGGCAACTCGAAAACGCGCTGCATCAACTGGCCGACGACTTTTTCACCGAGTTCGACGCCGTCGTGCGCGCCAAGCATGGGCAAGGTCCGAATCGCGCGCGGGGTTCGGCGGTGCGCCGCCAGCATGTGTTCTTGCGGCCTATCACGCTCGGCAGCATGGCGCGGCGCGTGCGGTCGGATCACGGCAATGCGCTGCCTGGGCGTGCGGCCAGCGCGGCGCACGGAAGCGCACATGGTGTGTCGCACGGGGTCCCGCATCACGAGCCCAGTCCGCACGCGGTCCCGAACTGGGCCTGGGCCGCGATGATCTTTCTGGTCGCGCTGCTGTTGTATGTGGCGCGCTGGCTTAGCGAGCATTGATTTTCGAGCTTGCCGTAGTTGTGGCGCGCGCTGTGGGTTGCGCCGCTGTCGCGCCGATGCGACTACGAAATCCCGGTGGCTTGCTACGAAACGTCGTCGGCTGAAGCGTCGCACTTGCCGTGCCCACACTCACACGCCGCGAAACTCCCTTCTCCATGCCGACGGCGACGTGCGGAACGCCTCCGCGAAATGTTGCCGTAACGAAGCGGTCGAGCCGAAGCCCGCAATCCCCGCGATCGCTTCCACCGACTCGTCGGTGCTCTCCAGCAATTGCTGCGCGCGAGCGAGCCGCTGCGCCAGCAGCCATGCGCCGACGGTCGTGCCGGTGGCGAGCCGGAAGCGTCGCGTGAAGGTGCGGCGGCCCCATCAGCGCGCGCCCGGCCAGCGTGTCGAGCGAATGCGGCAACGCCAGATTTCCGCTCACCCAATCGAGCAGGCCCGACAGCCGGTCGCCGCGCACGTTCGGCGGCATTGGCTGCTGAACGTATTGCGCCTGATTGCCTTGTCGATGCGGCGGCACGACCAGCCGGCGCGCCACGTGATTCGCGACGTCAGCGCCGCACATCTTGCGCATCACATGCAGGCAGCAGTCGAGGCCGGCGGCGGTGCCGGCCGAGGTCAGCACGTTGCCGTCGTCGACATACAGCACGTTGGGGTCCAGCCGCACGCGTGGGTAGCGGCGCGCGAAGTCGTCGGCCCACGCCCAGTGCGTCGACGCCGGACGGCCGTCGAGGATGCCGGCGGCCGCGAGTACGAACGCGCCCAGGCAAAGCCCGACCAGTTGCGCGCCGCGGGCGTGGGCGGCGCGCAACGCGTCGAGCAGCGCGGCGGGCGGCGTTTCAGCTGGGTCGCGCCAACTCGGCACGATGATCGTGTCGGCGTCGGCGAGCGCTTCGAGTCCATGCGTGACGGCGATCGAAAAGCCGGCGGTCGTGGTGAGCGCGCCCGTTTCGGCGGCGCAGACGCGGAAGTCGAAGCCCGGCACGCCGCCGCCGCTGCGGTCCTCACCGAACACCACGCACGGTACCGAAAGATGGAACGGACTGATGCGGTCGAACGCGACCACCGCGACAACGTGGCGGGCCGGTTCGCCGCGTGCCGCGGCAGAGGAAGCGGAAGCGGGCGTGGCCATCGATCACCTCGTGAGATCCGTCGATGGCCCGATTCTAGCGAATCTTGTCATTCGGGTCGCTGTCGTGAAGTGGGCCGTGGAGGAAGAATGCAGTCATCGTCGCTGCTCTGCCGAGTCCAAACCGGAACCGTCCGCGCGGCCCCTTTACCCGACCGAGGAGTCTTGCCATGACCACACCGCGCCGCGCGCTGATCGTCATCGATGTACAGAACGAATACGTGACCGGCGATCTGCCGATCGAATACCCGGACGTGCATAGCTCGCTCGCCAACATCGGCCGCGCGATGGATGCGGCGCGGGCCGCCGGCGTGCCGGTGGTGGTCGTGCAGAACTTCGCGCCGGCCAGCTCGCCGTTGTTCGCGCGTGGCAGCAGCGCGGCGGAGCTGCATCCGGTGGTGGGCGAGCGGGCTCGCGATCATTACGTGGAGAAGTCGCTGCCAAGCGCTTTCACCGGCACCGATCTGGCCGATTGGCTCGCCGCGCGCCAGATCGACACGCTGACCGTGACCGGTTACATGACCCACAACTGCGACGCGTCGACCATCAACCACGCGGTTCACTCAGGGCTTGCTGTCGAATTCCTGCACGACGCGACGGGTTCGGTGCCGTATGAGAACAGCGCGGGTTTCGCCAGCGCGCAGGACATCCACCGGGTGTTCAGCGTAGTGCTGCAATCGCGCTTCGCGGCAGTGGCGAGCACGGAGGAGTGGATCGCGGCGGTGCACAGCGGAGCGCCGCTGGAGCGCGGCAATATCTACGCGTCGAACCAGAAGGCGCGCGCCACGCGGGCCGCGGCGTAAAAACGTCGCGGGCGGCGGCCGCTTCGAGCGTCTGCTATATAAGGATGCGGCACCACGCCGCTGCGCATGAAACGAAGGCGGCCGGGTTGCTCACCCGACCGCCTTTTTTGCATAGGCCCCGTGCGCCAGACAGATAACTAACCGCCGCCCGTCCGCTGTGCATGCCCGTTGCGCAACGCTGGGCTCAGCTTCAGCGCGTCGAACATCCCTTCGACCATCTGCACGGCATGGGCGCCGAAATCCGTGGCGTCGGGCAGAAACAACATGTCGCGCAGCGAGCCGCTGACAAACGCATGCACCATCGCCGCGGCCAGCTTCGTATCCAGATCCACGGGCAGTTGCCCCTTGGAGATGGCGTTGCGCAGACCCCCCTCGATTTTCTTGAGCCCTTCGCGCATGTTGGTCTGATAGCGGACCATCACCGGGCCCATTTCCTCGACCAGCTCGCATTTCAGAAACAGGATGTCGAACACCCGCCGGCGACGCGGGTCATTGGCGGTGTCGCGCAGACAGACCGTGCAGATTTCCATCAGACGCCCAAGCGGATCGGGCTCGTTGGGATCTTGCGAAGCGGCTTTGAGTTCGTCCAGCGGCAAAAGTACGCGGTCGAACATTTCCGTGAACAGATCGCTCTTATGTGCGAAGTGCCAGTAGATGGCACCGCGTGTGACGCCGGCGGCCTGCGCGATGTCGGCAAGCGACGTGCGCGATACGCCTTTCTCGAAGAAAACCCGTTCGGCCGCGTCGAGAATGCTGTTGCGCGTCTCCTGCGCCTCTTCTTTGGTTCTTCTGACCATGTTGGAATGACCTGCCCTGATTGTGGGGTTTTCCCGAGCGTTTTTAAGTACGCCCGATGACAATCCGTCTCCCGTTGAGCGAATTGTGAAGCGTTCTTGCAAGCCCCCCGCCAGCAAGAGATATAAACGCACTTTTACATGCATTCGTGAATGTATATATAATAGCATCCCACGATCGGATAGCCCAAGCCGTGACGAAACGTTAATATCCGTCACTGTTGCCTTTCAAAACGCTCTTCGCGCCGTGCCCAGACGGGCGGCGCCGTGCGGCATTTCCCCGGTATGGCGCATTTCGCTCAGGATGCCCTGCAGGTTCGGTGTGCTTCCGCGGGTGTCCGGTCAAGCGTCGCAAGACGCATGTGTGCGCTGTCGTCCCCGGGGTAGGGATGCGCGCACTTTTTCATTCTCAGTCTTTGACAGAGGTCGCTCCATGCGCGTCGAACGGGTTCCATTCCGCTTAATTAGTGCCGCGACGGCTGCCGTATTGCTGGCAGCGTGCGGACCAAAACAATCTGCTCCGCCGCAACAAACGCCCGAAGTTGGGGTCGTCACCGTCCAGCCGACGGCCGTGCCCGTCGTCACCGAATTGCCGGGCCGCACCAGTGCGTTCCTCGTCGCGCAAGTGCGCGCACGGGTCGACGGCATCGTGTTGCGCCGCGAGTTTACGGAAGGCAGCCAGGTCAAAGCAGGCCAACGTCTGTACAAGATCGATCCGGCACCGTACATCGCCACGCTGAATAACGCCAAGGCGACGCTGGCGAAGGCTCAGGCCAACCTCGTGTCGACCACCGCGCAGGCCAATCGCTTCAAGGTGCTGGTTGCCGCCAACGCGGTCAGCAAGCAGGACTACGACAATGCAGTGGCCTCGGAAGGCCAGGCCGCGGCTGACGTCGCCGCGGGCAAGGCGGCAGTCGACACGGCGCAGATCAATCTCGGCTATACGGATGTCGTGTCGCCGGTGAGCGGCCAGGTCGGCATCTCGCAGGTCACGCCCGGTGCTTACGTGCAAGCAAGCGCCGCTACGCTGATGGCCACCGTGCAGACGCTCGATCCGGTCTATGTGGACCTGACGCAATCGAGCCTCGACGGTCTGAAGCTGCGCCGCGACATGCAGGAAGGGCGCCTGAAGACCACGGGTCCGGACGCCGCCAAGGTGTCGCTGATTCTCGAAGACGGCCGCACCTATTCGGAGAAGGGCAAGCTGCAGTTCACCGACGTGACGGTCGACCAGGGCACCGGTTCGGTCACGGTGCGCGCGCTCTTCAAGAATGCGGACAACGTGCTGCTGCCGGGCATGTTCGTGCGCGCGCGCATTGAAGAGGGCGTCAACGACCACGCGCTCGTCGTGCCGCAAGTCGGCGTCACGCACGACCAGAAGGGTCAGCCGACCGCGCTGGTCGTCGGTAACGACAACAAGGTCGTGTTGCGTCAGCTGGTGACCTCGGGCACGTACGGTTCGAACTGGGTGGTCGAAAGCGGCCTGAATCCGGGCGACCGCGTGATCGTGCAGGGCACCGACAAGGCGAAACCCGGCATGCAGGTCAAGGCCGTTGCCGCGCAACTTCCCGCCACACCCGCTTCCGGCGCAGCTGTTCAGGGCGCGCCGGCCGCCAGCGGTGCTGCGCAGACGGCACAGCCTGCCTCCGCCGCATCGGGCGCGTAATAACAGGGAGCCCGCCTCATGGCAAAGTTCTTCATTGATCGCCCGATTTTTGCATGGGTGATCGCCATTATTCTGATGCTCGCGGGTATCGCGTCGGTCTTCACGTTGCCGATCGCGCAATACCCGACCATCGCGCCGCCGGCTGTGCAGATCAGCGCAACGTACCCGGGCGCATCGGCGAAGACGGTGGAAAACACCGTCACGCAGGTGATCGAGCAGCAGATGAGTGGTCTCGACCACTTGCTGTATCTGTCGTCCACCTCGGACGACTCGGGTACGGCAACCATCACGCTGACGTTCGCCGCCGGCACCAATCCTGACATCGCGCAGGTGCAGGTGCAGAACAAGCTGCAGCTCGCCACGCCGCTGTTGCCGCAAGCCGTGCAACAGTTGGGCACCAAGGTCACGAAGTCGAGCAGCAGCTTCCTGCTGGTCATGGCGTTCGTGTCCGAAGACGGCAGCATGAGCAAGTACGACCTGGCGAACTACGTCGCGTCGAACATTCAGGATCCGGTCAGCCGTATCGACGGCGTGGGCACGGTGACGCTGTTTGGTTCGCAGTACGCCATGCGGGTCTGGCTGGACGCGAACAAGCTGACCAACTTCGGTTTGACGCCGGTGGATGTAGAAGCCGCGCTGACGGCGCAGAACGTGCAGGTCGCGGGCGGTTCGCTCGGCGGCACGCCGTCGGTGCCGGGCCAGGTGCTGCAGGCCACTATCACGGAAGCCACGCTGCTCAACACGCCTGAACAGTTCGGCAACGTGCTGCTGAAGGTGAACCCGGACGGCTCGCAAGTCCGCATCAAGGACGTGGCGCGCATCGAGCTGGGTGGCGAAAACTACAACTTCGACACCAAGTACAACGGTCAGCCGACGGCAGGCTTCGGTATTCAGCTCGCTACCGGCGCGAACGCGCTGGCCACCGCCAAGGCGGTGCGCGCGAAGGTCGCCGAGCTGTCGAAGTACTTCCCGCACGGTCTGGTGGTGCAGTATCCGTACGACACCACGCCGTTCGTGCGCCTGTCGATCGAAGAAGTGGTCAAGACGCTGCTCGAAGGTATCGTGCTGGTGTTCCTGGTCATGTACCTGTTCCTGCAGAACCTGCGCGCCACGCTGATCCCGACGATCGCCGTGCCGGTGGTGCTGCTGGGCACGTTCGCGATCATGGGTCTGGTGGGCTTCTCGATCAATACGCTGTCCATGTTCGGGCTGGTGCTCGCCATCGGCTTGCTGGTGGACGATGCGATCGTGGTGGTGGAAAACGTCGAGCGGGTGATGCAGGAGGAGGGCTTATCGCCTCGTGACGCAACCCGCAAGGCAATGGATCAGATTACCGGCGCGCTGGTCGGCGTGGCGCTCGTGCTGTCTGCGGTGTTCGTGCCGGTGGCGTTCTCGGGCGGCTCGGTCGGCGCAATTTACCGGCAGTTCTCGCTGACGATCGTGGCGGCGATGGTGCTGTCCGTGCTGGTCGCGTTGATTCTGACGCCGGCATTGTGCGCGACGATCCTCAAGCCGATCGAAAAGGGTCACGAGGAAAAAACCACCGGCTTCTTCGGCTGGTTCAACCGCACCTTCAACAAGAGCCGCGACAAGTATCACTCGGGCGTGCACCACGTGATCAAGCGCTCGGGCCGTTGGCTGATCATCTATATGGTGGTGATCTTCGCGGTCGGCCTGCTGTTCGTGAAGTTGCCGAAGTCGTTCCTGCCTGACGAAGACCAGGGCACGATGTTCGTGCTGGTGCAAACGCCGTCGGGCTCGACGCAGGAAACTACGGCGCGCGCGCTCAAGGACGTGTCCGACTACCTGCTCAATACCGAGAAGAGCATCGTCGAATCGACCTTCACGGTGAACGGCTTCAGCTTCGCCGGTCGCGGTCAGAACGCGGGTCTCGTGTTCGTGCGGATGAAGGATTACTCGCAACGCCAGCACTCGGATCAGAAGGTGCAGGCGCTGGTGGGCCGTCTCTTCATGCACTTCGGCAGCTACAAGAATGCGCTGGTGTATCCGGTGAATCCGCCTTCGATTCCTGAACTCGGTACGGCCGCGGGCTTCGACTTCGAATTGCAGGATCGCGCGGGCGTCGGTCACGAAAAGCTGATGGAAGCACGCAACATGTTGCTGGGCATGGCGGCGAAAGATCCGACGCTGGCTCAGGTGCGTCCGAACGGCCTGAACGACACGCCGCAGTTCAAGGTGGACATCGACCACGAGAAGGCTTCGGCGCTCGGTGTGTCGCTGGCCGCGATCGACCAGACGTTCTCGATCGCGTGGGCGTCGCAGTACGTGAACAACTTCCTCGATACCGACGGCCGGATCAAGAAGGTGTATCTGCAAGGCGATGCTCCGTTCCGTATGAAGCCGGAAGACCTGAACGCGTGGTACGTGCGCAATACCGCGGGTGGCATGGTGCCGTTCTCGTCGTTCGCCAGCGGCACGTGGACCTACGGTTCGCCGAAGCTGGAACGCTACAACGGTATTTCCGCGGTGGAAATCCAGGGGGCGGCGGCACCGGGCAAGTCGACCGGTCAGGCCATGACCGCCATGGAAGCACTCGTGGCGAAGCTGCCGGCGGGTGTCGGCTACGAATGGACGGGCCTGTCGTTGCAGGAACGCCAGTCCGGTTCGCAGGCGCCGATTCTGTACGGCATCTCGATCCTGGTCGTGTTCCTGTGTCTCGCGGCGCTGTATGAAAGCTGGTCGATCCCGTTCTCGGTGATCATGGTGGTGCCGCTCGGCGTGATCGGTGCACTGCTGGCCGCCACGCTGCGCGGGCTCGAGAACGACGTGTTCTTCCAGGTGGGTCTCCTGACCACGGTGGGTCTGTCGGCGAAGAACGCGATTCTGATCGTGGAATTCGCCCGCGAGCTGCAGCAGGGTGAAGGCATGGGGCCGATCGAGGCCGCGCTTGAAGCAGCGCGTCTGCGGTTGCGTCCGATTCTGATGACCTCGCTCGCGTTCATTCTCGGCGTGATGCCTCTCGCGATCAGTAACGGCGCGGGTTCGGCCAGCCAGCACGCGATCGGTACCGGCGTGATCGGCGGGATGTTGACGGCGACCTTCCTCGCCATTTTCATGATCCCGATGTTCTTCGTCGTGATCCGCGCGAAATTCGGCGGTGAGAAGGAAGACCCGGATGAGGCGCTCGCACACTACAACCAGCATCATCCGCATGATCCGCAAAGCGGCGGTTCGGCTGGCGGGTCGGCTGATGAAGGCTCGGGCAAGGACGGACATTGAGATGCAAAAACACTCTCTGATTGCAGTGGCGGTCGCGCTGTTCGCCGCGGGTTGCACGATGGCGCCGAAGTACGAGCGCCCCCCCGTGCCCACGACGAGCACCTTCCCGACCGGCGGCGTGTACGACACGCAGCCGGGCGCGACCCAGCCCGACGCGACCCCGGCGGGCAACCAACAGCCCGGTGCGACAAATGCTGCGCGCAGCGCCAACGGCCAGGCCGCGGCGGATATCGGGTGGCGCGATTTCTTCGTCGATCCGCGCATGCAGCGGCTGATCGAGATCGCGCTGAAGAACAACCGCGATCTGCGCGTGTCGGTGCTGAACATGCAGGCGTCGGCGGCGCAGTTCCGGATCGTTCGCGCCGGTCTGCTGCCCACGCTCGACGCCGCGGCTTCGCAAAGCAAATCGCGTACGCCGAAAGACCTGTCGTTCTTCGACCAGACGATTTCCAACTCGTACTCGGTCGGTCTGAACGCGTCGTGGGAAATCGACTTCTTCGGGCGGATTCAGAGCCTGAAGGACCAGGCGTTGGCGCAGTACCTGGCCACGGCTCAGGCGCGCAAGGCGGCAGAAATCTCGCTGGTCTCGCAGGTGGCGAACCAGTACATGACGGTGCTCGAACTCGACGATCTGTTGAAGGTCACGCAGAACACGCTGAAGACCTCGCAGGAATCGTATCGAATCGCCAAGCTGCAGTTCGACAACGGTACGGGTTCGGAACTGGATCTGCGTCAGTCGCAAACCGTGGTCGAGCAGGCTTTGGCCAACCTGCAGCAGCAACAACGTCTGCGGGCTCAGGCGGATAACGCGCTCGTGCTGCTGATCGGCGAGCCGCTGCCGGACGATCTGCCGCCGGGCATGCCGCTGGACAACCAGAATCTCCTCACGGATATTCCGGCGGGTCTGCCGTCCGATCTGTTGACGCGTCGTCCGGACATCATGGAGGCCGAAGAGAATCTGCTGGCCGCCAACGCGAACATCGGCGCAGCGCGCGCGGCGTTTTTCCCGAAGGTCTCGCTGACCGGCAGCTTCGGTACGCTGAGCCCGTCGCTCGGCGGTCTGTTCAAGCCGGGTTCGGCGGCGTGGAGTTTCGCGCCGTCGATCACGTTGCCGATCTTCGAGGGCGGACAGAATCTCGCCAACCTCGATCTCGCCAACATCCAGAAGAAAGTCCAGATCGCCACGTATGAAAAGGCGATCCAGTCAGCCTTCCGCGATGTGGCAGACGGACTGGCGGCACGCGGTACGTACGATCAGCAGATCCAGGCGCTGGAGCGCAATACCTTTGCGGAACAGCGCCGGCTGGATCTGTCGAATCTGCGTTACACGAACGGCGTCGACAGTTATCTGGCGGTGCTGATCGCGCAGACCGATCTGTATCAGGCGCAGCAGTTGCTGGTGGTTGCCCGCATGGAACGTCTGCAGAACCTCGTGACGTTGTATCAGGCACTCGGCGGCGGCTGGATCGAACGCAACGGCGAGCAGCCGCGTCCGGCCGACGCACCGGTCGACTACGGTGCGGCGAGCGCGCCGGTGGCGGCTTCGGCGGCCACGGCGAGTTAAGACGTGTTGTAGCTTCGGGCGCGTAGGGCGGGTTTCAGTTTCAGGAAAGCCGCCCTACGCAGCCGGTAATAAAAAACGCCACGGCATGCCGTGGCGTTTTCTTATGCAGCGACGCTCGCGCGGCGCCTCGTTGCGTGCCGCTCAGTGCACGTCGGCTGCGCGCAGCATGTCGTCGCCTCGCGGTTCGTTGCCGCCGCGTCCGTCGAAATCATGCCCGCCGCTGCGAATTTCGCACTGTGCCTTCTTCTCGCTCTTCACGCCGTTGAAGATCAGGTTCAGCACGACCGCCGACACCGAAGCCAGCAGAATCCCGCTGTGCAGCAGCGGCGAGAGCGCCGGCGGCAGCTTCGAGAAGAAGTGCGGCGACACCACCGGCACGAGACCCAGGCCGATACTGACCGCGACGATGAACAGGTTGTGGTGGTTCTTCACGAAGTCGACCTTCGACAGCACCTTGATGCCGTTCGCCGCGACCATGCCGAACATCACGATGCCCGCGCCGCCGAGCACGAAGGCCGGCACCGACGCGACCACTTGCGCCATCTTCGGGAACAGGCCCAGCAGCACCAGGATCACGCCGCCCATGGCGCAGACAAAGCGGCTCTTCACGCCGGTCACGCCGATCAGGCCGACGTTCTGCGAGAACGAGGTATGCGGGAACGAGTTGAAGATGCCGCCGATCAACGTGCCCAGGCCGTCGACGCGCAGACCGCGCACCAGCGTCTTCTGATCCACCGGACGGTCCACCATGTCGCCGACCGCGAGGAACATGCCGGTCGATTCGATGAAGGTGACGAACATCACGGTGACCATCGTCGCGATCGACAGCGGATCGAAGTGCGGCAGGCCGAAGTGGAACGGCATGACGAAGCCGACCCACGGCGCGTGCGTGACGCCTTCCATGTTGACGCGGCCGAGCGCCAGCGCAATCACGAAGCCCGCGACAATGCCGAGCAGCACCGAGATATTGGCGAGGAAGCCCTTGGCGAACTTGTTGATCAGCAGAATCAGCATCAGCACGATCAGCGAGAGGCCGAGATAGACCGGGTTGCCGTAATCGGGATTGCCCACGCCGCCGGCCGCCCAGTTGATGCCGACTTCCATCAGCGACAAACCGATTACCGAGATCACCACGCCGATCACGACCGGCGGGAAGAAGCGCAGCAATTTGCCGACCGCCGGCGCGAGCAGGATGCCGACGACACCGGCCGCGATCGTCGAGCCGAAGATGTCGAGAATGCCGAGCGAGGGATTGGTGCCGATCGCGACCATCGGACCGACGGCCGCGAACGTGCAGCCCATGATGACCGGCAGACGGATGCCGAAAATCCACAGCCCGAGCGTCTGAATCAACGTGGCGATGCCGCACGAGAACAGATCGGCGCTGATCAGGAACGCGATCTGGTCTTTCGGCAACTTGAGCGCCGCGCCGATGATCAGCGGCACCGCGACTGCACCGGCATACATCACCAGAACGTGCTGAATGCCGAGCGTGAGCAACTGGCCTGCGGGCAGTCGTTCGTCGCACGGGTGAACCGTGTTCGATTGCATATCGTCTGTCTCCACCATCTGAGTTTTTGGGATGGCTCCAAGGTATCGGGGACTAAAAAGCACAACAAGACCACTGGGGCCTATTCCGGCATTCCCGGTGACGATATGCGTGGGGGCCGTTTGAAAGCCAAAAGAAATGTACGGACCTCGTCCATCGGCGGTCAGCCCCTTGCAGTGGCGATGTGAGGCCGCGCGTCGCTCGAGCCCGGCTTGACGCGATATGTGTGAGAATCAATGAGGTGTATCTCGCTCACCGCATAGTGCTGTTTTGATGCGGCTCGCGGCGCGGGCGGGTTAACCCGCGATTTGGGATTTTCGGCGTGCGTTTGCGTGCGTTTCCCAAGCGCTGCGCCCACGCGGAAAAATACGCTTTTCGGGCAGCTTTCGCGTGCTCATATCCATCCTCAATTTGACGCTCTATCGCCCATGAGTTTTCTCGGCATCGACCTCGGCACCGGTTCCCTCAAAGTAGCAATCGTCGACGAGAACGGTCGCGAGCAGGCGGTGGCGAGCGTCGCTTATCCAATCGAAACGCCGCATGCGGGTTGGGCGGAAACCTCGGTGCAAACATGGTGGCGCGCGCTATGTGAAGCCGCCGCGCGTTTACCTGATGGATTGCGCCGCGATGTGCGCGCCATCGGCTTTTCCGGACAGATGCACGGCGTCGTGCTGATCGACGCAGCGGGCGAGGCCGTGCGGCCCGCCATGCTATGGCCCGACACGCGCGCGCTGGCCTTGCTCGATGCGTGGCCCGAGCCGCAACCGAATCCGGTTGCGCCCGGCATGGCCGGTCCGCTGCTGTGCTGGATCGTGCTGCACGAACCGCAGTCCGCGAGCCGCACGCGTTGGGCGCTGCAACCGAAAGACTGGCTGCGCGTCGCGTTGGGCGGCGCGGTGGCGACCGATCCGTCCGACGCCTGCGCGACCGCGCTTGCCGATCCAGCTGGCGTGTGGGACGCGGGACTGCTCGACCGGCTCGAGATTCCGCGTGAGTGGTTCGCGCCGTTGGCGCCATCTTATGCGGCGGGTGGCGTGCTGTCGGAGAGTGCGGCGCAGGCGCTGGGTTTGCGTGCCGGCATCGTGCTCGCGACCGGCGCGGCCGATACGCCTTGCGCCGCACTTGGCAGCGGATTGGCGCACGACGGCGACGCGTTGCTGACCACCGGCACTGGCGGACAGATCGTCGTGCTGGCCGAGCACGCGCCCGCGGCGGTCAAGGGCTTGCATCGTTATCGCGCGGCAAGCGATCACTGGTATCGGATGGCGGCGATGCAGAACGTCGGCATCGCGCTCGAACGAGCGCGCGGGTGGCTGTCGTATGAATGGACCGATGCGTATCGTGATGCGTTCGCCGATACGACGAGTGCATCGGGCCTCACGTTCTTGCCTTACCTCACAGGCGAACGCACGCCCTGGCTCAACCCGATGGCGCGCGGCGGCTGGCTCGGGCTCGCCCTCGATCACACGCGCGGCACGATGATGCGCGCCGCGTTCGAAGGCGTCGCGTTCTCGCTGCGCGCCGGGCTCGACGCGATTCGCGCGAGCGGCGCGACGGTGACGGCGTTGAAGCTCGCAGGAGGCGGTTCCGTCGACGCACGTTGGCGCCAGTTGCTCGCTGATGCACTGAATGTCGAACTGCACGCAGTGGATTGTCCGAACGCGGCGCCGCGTGGCGCGGCCATCCTGGGCGGCCTCGCGAGCGGGCACTGGCACGCGCGCGATCTCGCCGCGCTCGCGCCGGGTGCGACGCGTGTCGCGGGTCCGCAAGGCGACGCGGCGCTCGCCGAGCGCTATGCGCGCTTTCTCGATCTCTACGCACGAGTCGAAACATGGTTCACGGACACGCCGTCGCGGTGAGCGAAGGTCATGTCAGGTTCAGACAATGCCGTGACGCACTTTGCAATACCATGACGTTTCTCGCGCGCTAAGGTATAGCCCGGCGCACTGCGCCGACTGGCCGCGACCACGTCCGCCCTTCGTGTGGCGCACAAATGAACCGCAGCACCGAATCGCAACACATGCGCGCCGCAACGTGGTCCGCCGCGGCGCGCCTAGCCTTGACAGACTCACAGGAGCATTCACGATGAAGACCAAAGCAGCAATCGCATGGAAAGCCGGCGCGCCGTTGACGATCGAGGAAGTCGATCTGGAAGGGCCGCGCGCCGGTGAAGTCCTGATCGAAGTGAAGGCCACGGGCATCTGCCACACCGATTACTACACGCTCTCCGGCGCGGACCCGGAAGGCATCTTCCCGGCGATTCTCGGCCATGAAGGCGCGGGCGTGATAGTCGATACCGGTCCCGGCGTTGGCACGCTGAAGAAGGGCGATCACGTCATTCCGCTCTACACGCCCGAGTGCCGCCAGTGCAAATTCTGTCTGTCGCGCAAGACCAATCTCTGTCAGGCGATCCGTTCGACGCAAGGCAAGGGTTTGATGCCGGACTCGACCTCACGCTTCTCACTGGATGGCAAGCCGCTGTTTCACTACATGGGCACGTCCACGTTTTCGAACTATATCGTCGTGCCGGAAATCGCGGTCGCGAAAGTGCGTGAAGACGCGCCGTTCGACAAGATCTGCTACATCGGTTGCGGTGTGACGACAGGTGTCGGTGCTGTCGTGTATTCGGCGAAGGTCGAGGCGGGCGCGAACGTGGTGGTGTTCGGTCTCGGCGGCATCGGGTTGAATGTGATCCAGGGCGCGAAGATGGTCGGCGCGGACAAGATCATCGGCGTCGACATCAATCCGGGCCGCGTCGAACTCGCGAAGAAGTTCGGCATGACGCACTTCATCAACCCGAATGAAGTCGAGAACGTGGTCGATCACATCGTGCAACTCACCGATGGCGGCGCGGACTATTCGTTCGAATGCATCGGCAACACCAAGGTGATGCGTCAGGCGCTCGAATGCACGCACAAGGGCTGGGGGCAGTCGTTCATCATCGGTGTAGCGGCGGCGGGAGAAGAGATCAGCACGCGTCCGTTCCAACTGGTGACGGGCCGCGAGTGGAAAGGCTCAGCGTTCGGCGGCGCACGTGGCCGCACCGACGTGCCGAAGATCGTCGACTGGTACATGGAAGGCAAGATCAATATCGACGATCTGATCACGCACCGTTTGCCGCTCGAACGCATCAACGAGGGCTTCGATCTGATGAAGAAGGGCGAGTCGATCCGCTCGGTCGTGCTGTACTAAACGGGGAGCTTCGCCATGCTTGAACTCTTATCGTCGCATGCCTGTCATGGCGGCGAGCAGCGCATCTATCGGCACGACTCGCAGACCATCGGTCTGCCGATGCGCTTCTCCATCTATCTGCCGCCGCAGGCCTTGCAAGCCAACGCGAACGTACCCGCGCTGTTCTATCTCGCGGGACTCACGAGTACAGAAGAGACCTTCCCGGTCAAAGCCGGAGCGCAGCGCTTCGCGGCGCAGCACGGCATCGCGCTAATCGCGCCGGATACCAGTCCGCGCGGTGCGGGTGTGCCGGGCGAAAGCGCGGCGTGGGACTTCGGCGTGGGCGCGGGCTTTTACGTCGACGCCACGCAGCAGCCGTGGGCGCAGCACTACCGGATGTACTCGTACGTGCGGGACGAGCTGCGCGAAACGGTGCTTGCGAATCTGCCGGTGGACGGCGCGCGTCTGGGCATCTTCGGGCATTCGATGGGCGGTCACGGCGCCTTGATGCTGGCGCTGCGCAATCCGGAGATTTATCGGTCGGTGTCGGCGTTCGCGCCGATTGCCGCGCCTTCACTGTGCCCGTGGGGCGTGAAGGCGTTCACCGGCTATCTGGGCGAAGACCGGGAAGCGTGGAAGCAGTACGACGCGAGTGAACTGGTCGCGCATGTGTCGCGCAAGTTTTCGGCGGGGATTCTGGTCGATCAGGGGCTCGCGGATCAGTTCCTTGCCGAGCAACTGAATCCGGATGTGTTCGAAGCCGCTTGCCAGGCCGCGGGTCAGCCGCTGACGTTGCGCCGTCACGCGGGTTATGACCACGGGTATTACTTCATCTCGACGTTCATCGAGGATCATCTCGCGCATCACGCGAAGGTGCTGCTCGGCTGAAGTCTCACAGGACGACGATGGTGGTGTGCAGATGCGACGCCGTCATCGTCCCTGGAGATTCAATGCCGTCTCAACAAACTCGCGCCGTACACCACCGCCGAGAGTACGGTGATCCAGAAGCTCGTCGGCCAATCGGTGTAGAACGCGAGCGTCAAACCGAGCCACGCTTGCAGCAACGCAAACACAGCGGCCAGCACGAGGCCCGCTGATAACCGCGTCGTCATGTTTTGCGCGGCGGCAGCCGGGCCGACCATCAGCGTGAACACCAGCAGCACGCCGACGATCTGCGTACACGCCGCCACGGCCAGCGCGGCAATCGCGAGAAACAGCACGGACACGAGGCGCAACGACACGCCCTTGGCTTCGGCCAGTTCCGGCTGCAACGAAGCGAACAGCAGCGGCCGCATGATCGCCGCGAGCGCCAGCAAACTCACGACGCCGAGACCCGCCAGCACGCCGAGCGTCGACGCATTCACGCCGAGCACGTTGCCGAACAGCAGCGCGGTGACCTGGGTCGCGTACGCGGTGAAGAAGTGCAGGAACAACAAGCCGAAGCCGAGCGACAGCGAGAGGATCACGCCGATCGCCACATCGCGTCCGGCAAGACGTTCGCCGAGCGCGCCCATGCCGACGCCCGCCGCGAGCGTGAAGCCGATCATCCCCCAGATCGGCGAGATGCCGATCAGCACCGCGCCGGTCGCGCCGGTGAAGCCGACGTGCGAGAGCGCGTGGCCCGCGAAGGTCTGTCCGCGCATCACCAGAAAATAGCCCACCACGCCTGCCAGCACCGCGACGATCCCCGACGCCGCGAATGCGTTCACCATGAAATCGTATTCAAACATCGTGCGTGTGTCCGTCGTGCGAGTCGTGCTGATGTGAGTGGCCGTGCGAGTGGCCATGCGAATGTGAATGCGAGTGGCTGTGGCCGCCGCTCTCGTCGTGTTCGTGCTCGTGATCGTGCTTTTCCACTTCGACGTCGCCCGACATCACGAAGATGCGGCCGTTCACGCGCATCACGTCGATCGGCGAGCCGTAGAGGCGCGACAGGACCGGCCGGGTGATCACTTCGTCGACGGTGCCGAGCGCCGCCACGCCGCTGCCGAGATACAGCACGCGATCGAGCGCGTGCAGCAGCGGGTTCAGTTCATGCGCCGAAAACAGCACGGCGATGCCGAGTTCCTGCTGCACGCGCCGCACCAGTTCGACCACGCTCTTCTGATGATGCGGGTCGAGGCTGATCAGCGGTTCGTCGAGCAACAGCAGCTTCGGGTTGCCGAGCAGGCATTGCGCGAGCAGGAGCCGCTGACGCTCGCCGCCCGACAGTTCCGACAACGGCCGCTCGGCCAGCTTGCGGCCGCCCACCAGATCCAGCACGCGCTCGACATCGGCGCGAGTGGCGGCGTCCGCATGCGGCAACCCCCAACGATGGCCGTCGGCGGCCATCGCGACGAAATCGCGGCCACGCACGCGACGTCCGGCGAGCGCACTGCGCGTCTGCGGCATATAGCCGATCGACGCGTTGCCGCGCTCGACCGGTTGTCCCAGCACGCGGATCGCGCCCTGAGCGGCAGGCACGAGACCGAGCACGGCACGCATCAGCGTCGTCTTGCCCGCGCCGTTCGGCCCGAGCACGCCGATGAATTCGCCCTGGTTCACCACGAAGCCAGTGTCGCGCAGAATCGTGCGGTCGCCGAGTTTGAGCGTCACCTGCTCGAGTTCGAGCACGGGCGCGGTGCTGGGGGAACGCGCAGGCGCGCTGCGGCCAGTCTCAGTCATGGGGTTTTTCCTTTCGCACCTGAAGCCGCGGCGTTCGCGCCATTCGCGTCGCCCGCCGCCAGCGCCGTGCCCAACGCGTCGAGCTGCGTCAGCATCCACGTCTGATAGGTCTTGCCGGCCGGTTCGGTCTCGGTGACGCTCATGGTCGGCACCTTCGATTGCTGCGCGAGCTTCAACATGCGTTTGGTCAGGGCCTCGGTTGCCTGGCTGTTATAGATCAGAACACGGACGCGCTTCTCGCGCAGATCGCGTTCGAATGCGGCGATATCGGCCGCGCTGGCTTCGGTGTCGTTCATGGTGGCCAGCTGGAAGCGCAGATTGCGCATGCTCAGGCCCACCGCGTCGGACATGTAGCCAAACACCGGCTCGGTCGCCGTGACCGGCACGCCCGCGTAGCGGCCATGCAACTCGGCGACCTTGGCGTCGACCGGTTTCAGCGAATCGAGAAACTTCGCGAGGTTCGCATCGTACGCCGACTTGTGCGCCGGGTCAGCCGCGACGAGCGCCTCACTCACGGCGCGCGCCACTTTCGGCATGGTCGCCGGGTCGTACCAGAGGTGCGGATTGTCGCCGCCCTTCTTGCCGGTGAGATCGGCCGCGACGATCGTGACGCGCTTCGAGCCCTTCGACGCCGCGAGCAATTTTGCCATCCACGGATCGTAGTCGGCGCCGTTGTAGACCACAAGGCTCGCATGCTGCAACGCACGCGCCGTCTTCGGACTGGCTTCGAACAGATGCGGATCCTGGTCCGGATTGCTGAGGATGCTCGTCACGTCGACGCGATCGCCGCCGAGTTGCTGCACCACATCGCCGTAAAAATTCTCCGCCGCGACCACCGGAATTTTTGCATCCGCGGCCATCGCGACGTGGCCGAATGCGAGCACGGCGACGCTCACGGCGAGGTACTTCGACAGCTTCAGCGCACGCTGCGCGCCGTTCAACATCGAGCCAAAATTCTTCATTGTTGTGTCCTGCTGCGTGAGAGTTGAATGAATCACGGACGTTAGGAAGGGCGCGCCGGTTCTACGCCGGTTTTGTGCCGGCGCAGGCACCCGCGGGCCGCGCCGCGCGGGCACACAGCGCGCACAGACCGCTCAGTTCGACCACCTGTCGATGCACTTCGAAGCCGTGCGCCGGCGCGCTATGCGACAACTGTTCGGCGAGGTCGTCGCCGGGAATCTCGACGGTCGCGCCGCAGCCGTCGCACATTAGAAACTGGCTGCGATGCGGCACGCCGACTTCGCAGCAGGCTACGAACGCGTTCTTCGATTCGATCCGATGGACGAAGCCATGCGCGAGCAGAAAATCCAGCGCGCGATAAACGGTCGTGGGCGGCACGCGACCGCGTGCCGGCTCGAGCGCGTCAAGCAGCTCGTAAGCGCCGATCGGCCGCTCGCTGGCGACGATCGCCGCATACACCTGACGACGCAGCGGCGTGAGCGCAAGCCCGTGCAGCGCGGCATGCGCTTCGGCATGCGCGAGCCGCACGGCGTGGTGTTCTGCAATCGATGTGGCCATCGGCGGATGCTCCTGACGAAACAGCAATCAAACGAAATAGCGATCAAGCGGCTTCGAAGCGAGGTCGAAATGATATAACGTATCTCGAATTTTTGTCAGCAAGGCGAGCAGAAAGCACTTTGGCTGTCTTCGATTTCTCGTAATAGTGTTGTTCTAGGCAGATGAGTGGGGCGCATGTCCTGCCGCGCTGCACCATCGAAATCTGCTCGGGCGCCTTGACATGGCCCTGTGCGTATCCGATCATTCGATCACTAACAGAGCAATTGTTCGCGCAATGAGCGTTCGCTCACCGCGCCTCAAGAAGCGAAACGAACCGGAGACGAGCAGTGGCGGCACGATTGCAAGACAAGGTGGCCATTCTGACCGGCGCGGCAAGCGGAATCGGTGAAGCCGTCGCCCGCCGGTATCTGGACGAAGGCGCGCGCTGCGTGCTGGTCGATGTGAAGCCGGCGGACAGTTTCGGCGACACATTGCGCGCCGCTTACGGCGAGCGCGTGCTGACCGTGAGCGCCGACGTCACGCGCCGCGACGATATCCAGCGCATCGTGGCGAGCACGCTGGAGCGCTTCGGGCAAATCGACATTCTCTTCAACAACGCGGCGCTCTTCGACATGCGCCCGATCCTCGACGAATCTTGGGACGTGTTCGACCGTCTCTTCGCGGTCAACGTGAAGGGCATGTTCTTCCTGATGCAGGCCGTTGCACAAAAGATGGTCGAGCAAGGCCGCGGCGGCAAGATCATCAATATGTCGTCGCAAGCCGGACGGCGCGGCGAGGCGCTCGTGTCGCACTACTGCGCGACCAAGGCGGCCGTGCTGAGCTACACGCAATCCGCGGCATTGGCGCTCGCGACGCACAAGATCAATGTGAACGGCATCGCGCCGGGTGTCGTCGATACGCCGATGTGGAACGAAGTCGACGCGCTCTTCGCCCGCTATGAAAACCGGCCGCTCGGCGAGAAGAAACGCCTCGTTGGTGAAGCGGTGCCGCTCGGCCGCATGGGCGTGCCGGACGATCTGACCGGCGCCGCCCTGTTTCTCGCGTCGGCCGACGCCGACTACATCACCGCGCAAACCCTGAACGTCGACGGCGGCAACTGGATGAGCTGAGTCCGCGCCGTTCATCGTCATTTTCGTAGAACAAACGCTGCACTACATAACGTACGAGAAAGGAGACAACACATGAAGCCAGCTCTCAAATCCACGCTAAAGGCGGTCAGTGCCGGCGCTGTCGCATGCTTTGCATTGAACGCGTCGGCGGCCACGGTGACGATCGCCACGCTGAACAATCCAGACATGATCGAGCTGAAGAAGCTCTCGCCCGAATTCGAAAAGGCGAATCCGGACATCAAGCTGAACTGGGTGATTCTCGAAGAAAACGTGCTGCGTCAGCGCGCCACCACCGACATCACGACCGGCAGCGGCCAGTTCGACGTGATGACGATCGGCGCGTACGAAACGCCGCAATGGGGCAAGCGCGGCTGGCTCACGCCGCTCACCAATCTGCCCGCCGACTACGATCTGAACGACGTCGTGAAGACGGCCCGCGACGGCCTCTCGAGCGGCGGCCAGTTGTACGCGCTGCCGTTCTATGTAGAAAGCTCGATGACGTATTACCGCAAGGATTTGTTCGCGGCCAAGGGTCTGAAGATGCCCGATCAGCCGACCTACGAACAGATCGCGCAATTCGCCGACAAGCTCACCGACAAGGCCAACGGCATTTACGGCATCTGTCTGCGCGGCAAGGCGGGCTGGGGCGAGAACATGGCCTACGGCACGACGGTGGTGAACACCTTCGGCGGCCGCTGGTTCGACGAGAAGTGGAACGCGCAGCTCACCTCGCCGGAATGGAAGAAGGCGATGACTTTCTACGTTGATCTGCTGAAGAAGGACGGCCCTCCGGGAGCGAGTTCGAACGGCTTCAACGAGAACCTCACGCTGATGTCCTCCGGCAAGTGCGGCATGTGGATCGACGCCACGGTTGCCGCTGGCATGCTCTACAACAAGCAGCAATCGCAGATCGCGGACAAGGTCGGTTTTGCCGCGGCGCCGATCGCGGTCACGCCGAAGGGTTCGCATTGGCTGTGGGCCTGGGCGCTGGCGATTCCGAAGTCGTCGAAGCAGCCTGACGCGGCGAAGAAGTTCATCACGTGGGCCACGTCGAAGCAATACATCGAACTGGTCGCGAAGGACGAAGGCTGGGCCTCGGTGCCGCCGGGAACGCGCAGGTCCACGTACGCGCGACCGGAGTACAAGCAGGCAGCTCCGTTCGGCGACTTCGTGCTGAAGGCGATCGAAACGGCGGATCCGGAGCATCCGACGCTCAAGCCGGTGCCATACACCGGTGTGCAGTTCGTCGGGATTCCTGAGTTCCAGTCGTTCGGTACCGTGGTCGGTCAGAGCATCTCCGGCGCGATTGCCGGTCAGATGACGATCGATCAGGCGCTGGCAGCCGGCAACGCCACTGCGGATCGCGCGGTGAAGCAGGCCGGTTACCAGAAGTAAGCCACGGTAGTCATGTGGCACGCGCCGGCTGACGCCCGTCAGCCGGCCCACGCAGCACAGCGGGCCGTCCCCCGCCGCGCATGCGCCGCGACATCGCAAAGTGTCGCCGCGGCGTTCATGCGGTTTCGGGCGGCGGTCCGCGCATTACCGAACAGGTGGTCAATCATGCGTCCTCTGCGCCTACCTATCATGCATGCCCATCCCCAGACAGAAAAAGAACGTGAAATCCGCAAGGCCAATTCCGCCCGCTGGCTAGTCTCGCCGTCGGTCGCGGTCCTGGTGCTGTGGATGGCGATTCCGCTCGCGATGACGATCTGGTTTTCGTTCTCGCGCTACAACCTGTTGAATCCGGATCTGAAAGGCTTCGCGGGTTTCGACAACTATAAATACCTGGCCAGCGATCCGTCGTTCGGCCCTTCGATCGGTCACACGCTCGAACTGATCATCTCGGTCCTCGTGATCACGGTGGTCGGTGGCGTGCTGATGGCGATCCTGTTCGACCGCAAGTTCTACGGCCAGGGTATCGCGCGGCTGCTCGCCATCGCGCCGTTCTTCGTGATGCCGACCGTGAGCGCGCTGATCTGGAAGAACATGATTCTGCATCCGGTGTATGGCCTGATCGCGCAGGGCATGCGCGCCATGGGCATGACGCCGATCGACTGGTTCGCGGAATATCCGCTGACAGCCGTGATCATGATCGTCGCGTGGCAGTGGCTGCCGTTCGCTTTCCTGATTCTGTTCACGGCGATCCAGTCACTCGATCAGGAGCAGAAGGAGGCGGCGCGCATCGACGGCGCGGGTCCGTTCTCGATGTTCTTCTACATCACGCTGCCTCACCTGAAACGGGCGATCGCGGTGGTGGTGATGATGGAGACGATTTTCCTGCTGTCGATCTTCGCCGAAATCTATACGACCACGGGCGGCGGTCCGGGCACTGCGACCACCAACCTGTCGTACCTGATCTATTCGCTGGGCCTGCAACAGTTCGACGTCGGTCTCGCGTCGGCGGGCGGCATTCTCGCTGTCGTGCTGGCCAATATCGTGTCGTTCTTCCTCGTGCGGATGCTCGCGAAGAACCTGAAAGGGGAGTACGAAAAATGAGCCAAGTTGCCTCTACCCCGGTGTCGAACTCGACTGCCATGACCGTGCCGGCGAAGTCGCCGTTCGCCGCGATTCGCCGCGGCATTCCCGGCGTGATCGCCTGGCTCGTCGCCTTGCTGCTGTTCTTTCCGATCTTCTGGATGACAATCACCGCATTCAAGACGGAGCAGCAAGCCTATGCGTCGTCGCTGTTTTTCATCCCGACGCTCGATAGCTTCCGCGAGGTGTTCGCGCGCAGCAATTACTTTTCGTTCGCGTGGAATTCGATACTGATCTCCGCGGGCGTGACGATTCTGTGCCTGATTCTCGCGGTGCCGGCTGCATATGCGATGGCGTTCTTCCCGACCCGTCGCACGCAAAAAGTGCTGCTGTGGATGCTGTCGACCAAGATGATGCCGTCGGTCGGTGTGCTGGTGCCGATCTATCTGTTGTGGAAAAACAGCGGGCTGCTGGATTCGGTGTCGGGCCTCGTGATCGTCTATACGCTGATCAATCTGCCGATCGCGGTGTGGATGTCGTTCACGTACTTCGCCGAAATACCACGCGACATTCTCGAGGCCGGGCGGATCGACGGTGCCGCGACGTGGCAGGAAATCGTCTATCTGCTGATGCCGATGTCGCTGCCCGGGCTCGCATCGACGGCGCTGCTGCTCGTGATCCTGTCGTGGAACGAAGCGTTCTGGAGCATCAACCTGTCGAGTTCGAACGCCGCGCCGCTGACTGTGTTCATCGCCTCGTATTCGAGTCCTGAAGGTCTGTTCTGGGCCAAGCTGTCGGCCGCTTCGCTGCTGGCGGTCGCGCCGATTCTGATCGTCGGCTGGCTGTCGCAGAAGCAACTGGTGCGCGGCCTTACCTTCGGGGCGGTCAAATGACGGCAGGCACGAGTGGAAGCACGCTCGCCGGCAATTTCGCACTGATCTGCGATTGCGACGGCGTGCTGATCGACAGCGAAGCCGTGGCGGCGCGCATGCTGGTGCACGAACTCGAAGCGCGCTGGCCCGACACCGACGTCGAACCGGTCGTGCTGCCGCTGCTTGGACTACGCATCGAGAAAGTGCTGCAGGGCACCGCGGCGCAACTCGGCAAAAGTCTCAGCGTCGACGATATCGATGCGATCCGCAGCGCGGTGGAAGCAGCGGCGATGCAGGCGCCGACGGTCGAAGGCATCGAAGCCGCGCTGGCTCAGGTGCCGATCGCCAAGGGCTGCGCGAGCAACAGCTATCGCCCGTATGTGGAAACGGTGCTGACGCGCACGGGCCTCGTGAGGTTTTTCGGCGACCGCCTGTTCTGCGCCGATGCGGTGCCGAATCCGAAGCCCGCGCCCGACGTCTATCTGGCGGCGGCCAAGGGCCTCGGACTCGCACCCTCGGCGTGCCTCGTGGTGGAGGACAGCGTCACCGGCGTGACGGCGGCGAGCGCGGCGGGCATGACGGTGCTCGGCTTCATCGGCGGCGGTCATGCGAGCGATGCGCAGATCGACAGGCTGCATGCAGCCGGCGCGCGTCACGTATTCGACGACATGCAGCAGTTGCCGGAACTGGTCGCGCAATGGACGCTGAGCGCGACGGCAGCGGCACCGTAGGCACGGCAGCGAAAAGCAAATCAACGTAGCAGCCTGGGCGTGCCAAACAGTTCAGGCAACCGAAACATCGGACAAGCAACACATAGCATTACACGGAGACACATCATGGCAAGCGTAACTCTGCGCAACATCAGGAAGGCGTACGACGAAAACGAAGTGATGCGCGACATCAACCTCGATATCGCGGACGGCGAGTTCGTCGTGTTCGTGGGCCCGAGCGGTTGCGGTAAATCGACGCTGATGCGGATGATCGCCGGCCTCGAAGATATCAGCGGCGGCGATCTGACCATCGACGGCATGCGTGTGAACGACGTTGCACCCGCCAAGCGCGGCATCGCGATGGTGTTCCAGTCGTACGCGCTGTATCCGCACATGACCCTGTACGACAACATGGCGTTCGGCCTGAAACTCGCCGGCACCAAGAAGCCGGAAATCGATTCGGCCGTGCGCAACGCGGCGAAAATCCTGCATATCGACCATCTGCTCGATCGCAAGCCGAAGCAGTTGTCCGGCGGCCAGCGTCAGCGCGTGGCGATCGGCCGCGCGATTACGCGCAAGCCGAAGGTGTTCCTGTTCGACGAACCGCTGTCGAATCTCGACGCCGCCTTGCGGGTGAAAATGCGCCTCGAATTCGCGCGCCTGCATGACGAACTGAAGACCACGATGATCTACGTGACGCACGATCAGGTCGAGGCGATGACGCTGGCGGACAAGATCGTAGTGCTGTCGGCGGGCAATCTGGAACAGGTCGGCAGCCCGACCATGCTGTATCACGCGCCGGCCAACCGTTTCGTCGCAGGATTCATCGGTTCGCCGAAGATGAACTTCATGGAGGGCGTGGTGCAGTCGGTCACGCACGACGGCGTCACGGTGCGTTATGAAACCGGCGAGACGCAGCGCGTCGCGGTGGAACCGGCCGCGGTGAAGCAGGGCGACAAGGTGACGGTCGGCATTCGCCCCGAGCATCTGCATGTCGGCATGGCCGACGACGGCATAACGGCCCGCACGATGGCGGTCGAATCGCTCGGCGACGCGGCGTATCTGTATGCGGAATCGAGCGTCGCGCCGGACGGACTGATCGCGCGGATTCCGCCGCTCGAACGTCATACCAAAGGCGAGACGCAAAAACTCGGCGCCACGCCGGAGCATTGCCATTTGTTCGACAGCGCAGGGAAAGCATTCCAGCGTAAGATCGTCGAAGTGCTGGCCGCGTGATGATTTGGGAAAGCGGCGGGCGCGCCGCTTTCCTTTCAATCACGCTCCGGAAACGCTCATGGTTGCCTACGTCGTCATTACGCGCGAGAAAACGCTCGACCCCGCGAAGCTGGACGAATACAAACAGGTTGCGCCTGCAACCTTCGAGCGGCATCCGGTCATGATGCTGGCGAGCCACGGGCGCAAGGAAGTGGTGGAGGGTCCGCCGATCGACGAAATCCTGATCCTCGAATTCGCCAGTTACGACGAAGCGCTCACCTGGTATCGCAGTCCGGAGTATCAGGCCGTCAGCGAGACGCGTCTGCAGGGCGGGGAATATCGGATCATCATCACCGAGGGGCTGACGGCGATGTAGCGCGGCAAGGCCGCCGGCTCACGCCTCGAGCGCGGCCCTTGCGCACGATTCGTCAGTCACGAGTCCCGACAGCCAGCCGCCTTTGAGCACCGCGATCAGCGCCTCATGCTTGCGTTGGCCGCCGGCGAAACCGATGGTCGGGCGCCGCGGCGGCGAGTCGAGCGCGATGCTCGTCACGCGCCGGCCGGTCGGCGATTCGACGTGCGCGCCGGCTGAATCGATCGGCAGGCCGAGCATTTCAGCCACGGCGCCGTTCTGCATCAACTCTTTCACTTCCGCCGACGTAATGAAGCCGTCTTCGTGCAGCGGGCATTTCGGCCCGATATTACCGATGCCGACGAACGCCACGTCGGCCTGCGCCGACAGCGATTCGACGATCCGGTAAAGCCGGTGATTGCACCACTGCGCGCGTTCCGCTTCGCTATCGGCGAGCAGCGGCGCGGGCAGCAGAAAATGCTTGCCACCCGTCTTCTCCGAAATGTGCAGCGCGACGTCATAGCGGTTCGAGGAGCCGTCCTGGGCGATCGCTCCGACCATCGATACCAGCCGGTGCTGCGGACGGTCCAGTTGCGCGATCTGATCGACTGCGGCCTTCAGCGTCCGGCCGCTGCTCACCGCGACCACCATGGGTTTTTCCTCGCTGAGATAGCGCTCCATCACCTGCGCACCGGCCACCGCCAGCTTACGGTCGACTTCTTCGGACGTATCGCTGTCGATCGGCACCACTTCGCACATGCTGAGGCCATAGCGCTTCGACAGTTGATCGGCGAGCGCGAGGCAGTCCGCCAGTTTGTGATCGACGCGCACGCGAATCAGATTCTTTTCCACCGCGAAGGCGACCAGCCGTTGCGCGACCGGGCGCGACACCTGGAGCTTCTCAGCGATCTCGTTCTGGGTGTTGCCGGCGACGTAGTAAAGCCACGCGGCGCGGGTAGCAAGATCTAATTTTTCTGTGGACTTGGGCACGGTGACGGTTCGCTTGAAGTGCGCCGATGATAGCAGCCGGTCCCGGCGCCTTAACTCAACCCGGCGCTGAAACAGGCTGCGGATTGCCGGTCAGGCAAGCGGCTGCCGCGCGGGGTCGAACAACGGCCGCACGTGGCGGTAGAGCGCGCGATACGCTTCGAGCCGCGCGCGCAGTTCGGCATGGCGGCGTGGGTTCGGCGTGAACTCCTTGGCGATGGGCGGCTTGGTCAGCACCGTGGCCGGATCGCCGCCCGCGGCCAGCCAGCCGAGGCGTGCCGCGCCGAGCGCCGCGCCGGTCTCGCCGCCGCCGTGCTTGCGGGTGGCGGTGTCGAGTGCGTCGGCGAGCAACTGGGCCCAGTAGTCGCTGCGGGCGCCGCCCCCGAGCAGGGACAGCGCCTTCGCTTCGGTGCCGGCCGCGCGCAGCGCATCGAGGCCGTCGGTTAGCGCGAGCGTGACGCCTTCGAGCACCGCGTAGCCGAGCAGCGCGCGATCGGTTGCGTGAGTCATGCCGAAGAACACGCCTTGCGCGTACGGGTCGTTGTGCGGCGTACGTTCGCCGGACAGATAGGGCAGGAAGAGCGGCGCGGTGTTCAACGCGTCCGCGGGCAGCGCCTCGATTTCGGCGAGCAGGGTCGGCTCGTCGGTGGAGGTGAGCTTGCAGACCCAGCGCAGACAGCTTGCAGCCGAGAGCACCACGCTCATCTGGTGCCAGCGATCCGGAATCGCGTGACAGAACGCGTGCACGGCCGAAGCCGGATTCGGCCGGAAGCTGTCGCCGACCACGCACAGCACGCCCGACGTGCCGAGCGAGACGAAGCCGTCGCCGGGTTGCGTCGCGCCGATGCCGATTGCGCTGGTGGCGTTGTCACCGCCACCGGCCGCGACGATCACACCGTCGCTCAAACCGAACTCGCGCGCGACTTCGGGCAGCAGCGTGCCAGACGGCTCGCTGCCTTCGCACAGGCTCGGCATCTGCGCGCGCGACATATTGCAGGCCGCGAGCAGCGAGTCCGACCAGTCGCGCTTGGCGACATCGAGCCACAGCGTGCCGGCCGCATCCGATGGATCGGACACCTTGCCGCCGGTCAGTTGCAGGCGCAAGTAATCTTTCGGCAGCAATACGCAAGCGGTTTGCGCAAAAATCTCGGGTTCGTGGCGCGCGACCCACAGCAGCTTCGGCGCGGTGAAGCCGGGCATGGCGAGATTGCCGGCGACGCTGTGCAGCTCCGGCGCGCGCTCGGTCAGTTCCGCGCATTCCTTGTCGCTGCGCATGTCGTTCCACAAAATCGCCGGACGCAGCACGCGGTCCTGCGCATCCAGCAGCACGGCGCCGTGCATCTGACCCGACAGGCCGATGCCGCGAATCTGCGCGAACTCGTCGGGATGTTTGGCGCGCAATGCGGCGAGCGCGGTGCGCGTGCCGGCCCACCAATCTTCGGGATTCTGCTCGGCCCAGCGCTGATGCGCGCGCGAAACGGTAAACGGTGAGCCTGCGGTGCCGATCACGCGTCCGTCGGACGCGAGCAGCAGAACTTTTACTTCGGACGTGCCGAGGTCGATGCCGAGATACATGGGCGCGGAACCTTCGTCGTTGGAGATGCGCTACTTTAGCCGCACATGGCGCGCGGTGCCATGCGCATTAAGCCTGGCACCGACGCGCTTCGATGCCGCGCGGTGCGCGGCCCTTCTTAATCGTGAAGTCTGCGGCGCTCAAACCGCGCCGCGTTTGGCGAGCCATACATCGACGCGCGCCAGTGCGCCTTCCAGCGCCGATTCGAGTTCCGGCGTTTGGGCCATGCTGCCCCACAGCAGCCGGTCGGCGGCGAACGCTTTCAACGGATCGGGCGCCTCGAAGAAAGCGCGCGCGGCGCGCTCATCCATCACACCGTCCTGATACGCGTAGGGCAGTTCGCCGGTGTTCCAGCGCTCGAGAAAGCGGAAGAAGAGGGCAGGCAGCATCGCCGTCGCCGCGGGCGTGACGCCGCGCTCGAAACACTCCGACATCGTCGGCGCGATAAAGCCGGGCAGCTTCGAAAAGCCGTCCGCCGCGACGCGCTGGTTCGTGTCCTGGATATACGGATTGCTGAAGCGCTCGAGCACCACGTCGCGATAGCGTTCGAGGTCGAGCGGACTCGGCGTGAGACACGGAATCACGTCTTCGGTCACGTATTCGTAGGCGAATTTGTTGATGTCGGCGTCGAGCGTGCCTTCGTGAATGTAGTTCAGCCCGACCAGCGTACCCGCCCACGCGATGCAGCTATGCGTCGCGTTGAGGATGCGGATCTTCGCTTCTTCATACGGCATCACCGAGTCGACCAGTTCCGCGCCGACGTTTTCCCATGCCGGGCGTCCCGCAATGAAGCGGTCTTCGATCACCCATTGGATGAACGCTTCGCCCATCACCGGAGCGGCGTCGTCGACGCCGGTGGCGGCCTTGACGCGCTCACGCACGTCCGGCGTGGGACGCGGCGTGATGCGGTCGACCATCGAACTCGGACAGGCGGTGTTGTCGTCGAACCATTGCGCGAGGTCCGCAGCGCCGCGCCGTTCGAGAAACTCGCTCATGCCCGCATGGAAGCGTTCACCGTTGCGGCGCAGGTTGTCGCAGGTCTGCAGCGTGACCGGGCCCGCGTCGCCTTTCATGCGCGCGTCGAGAATCGCAGCCAGCGCGCCATAAATGGTGGTGTGGCCGCCTTCGAGGTCGGCCGCGAGATCGGGGTTGGCGGCGTCGAGTTCGTCCTGCTCGTCGAGGTAATAACCGCCTTCGGTGACGGTGAACGCGATGATCTTGCAGGCCGGATCGGCGCCGGCTGCGATCAGAGCGTCGAGGCTCTCGGTCCACGGTACGACGCGCTCGATCGAACGAATCGTCTCGTAGGCGCGCTCACCTTGAGGCGTGACGGTCTCGAGCGTATAGACGCCGTTTTGCGCGGCGAGCGCTTCGAGCACCGCATTCATGTCGCTGCGGATATTGCCGACCGTTAGCGACCAATGCGGCTCGCCCGGCACCTTGGCCTCGTTCAATCGGTGGAGATACCACGCCTGATGGGCGCGATGAAACGATCCCGCGCCGATGTGCAGGATCACGTGTGCGGCCGCGCCGCTGTCTTGCCCGCTGTTCATGTGCGTCTCCTGAATGTCCTTGCTCGCACGGCTGGTAGCGTGCGTTTCTTCTAGAGTTGGAGCATTTGCTCTGTATGTGAGCGAATGATCGTACCCGGCGAAACGAAAGTCAAGGCGACTGCGAACGGTTTTCGTGGCGCAGCGCGGCGTGGCGGGGCTTTTCGGCGTGGCTCACGGTGCGCCTTAGCGTGATGGAGGCGCGTTGCCAAGCGTATTGCATTGCATCAAATTTGACATTGAGCGCGCCAGGACTAACCCGAATGCAAAAAAGTATCGGTCCGCGGTTTCATTTTTAGTGGTGAATAGCGCGCCGGAAGGCTACTTTTCGCTATACAAGACGAAGACCAGCGGCGCTCCAAACGGCCGCTTCATGGAGGCAGACAGTGCAACCCGATCTCGAACTCGTGGCCGTACGCCGTGACGAATCGTTCAAAGTATGGTCGCACGGCTATCCGTACCGCACGGTGCGCTGGCACTTTCATCCGGAATACGAAATTCACCTGATCGTGGCGACGACCGGCAAGATGTTCGTCGGCGATCACATCAGCAGCTACACGCCTGGCAACCTCGTGTTGATGGGGCCGAACCTGCCGCACAACTGGGTGAGCGACGTGCCGGAAGGCGAGACGATTGCGCAGCGCAATCTGGTCGTGCAGTTTGGACAGGAGTTCGTATCGAGCTGCATCGACAGTTTTCCTGAGTGGCGTCAGGTCGAAGCGCTGCTCGCCGATTCGCGTCGAGGCATCTCGTTCGGCGCGCAAACGAGCGCGGCGATCCAGCCGCTGTTCCTCGAATTGCTGGCGGCGCGCGGACTGCGCCGGCTGGTGCTGTTCATGTCGATGCTCGAAATCCTGATGAACGCGGAGGATCGCGAAACGCTCGCGAGTCCCGCTTATCAGGCCGACCCGACCAGCTTCGCGTCGACGCGCATCAATCACGTGCTGTCGTATATCGGCAAAAACCTCGCGAACGAGTTGCGCGAATCGGACCTGGCGCAGCTCGCGGGCCAGAGCGTCAGCGCGTTCTCGCGGTATTTCCGCCGCCACACGGGGCTGCCGTTCGTGCAGTACGTGAACCGCATGCGTATCAACCTCGCCTGCCAACTGCTCACCGACGACGATCTGAGCGTCACCGATATCTGTTTCAAGGCGGGCTTCAACAACCTGTCGAATTTCAACCGGCAGTTCCTCGCGGTGAAGGGCATGGCGCCTTCGAAATTCCGCCACTATCAGCAACTGAACGACGCAAGCCGCGACGCCTCCGAAGAAGCCGCGGCGCGCGGCGTGGGTATCGACGACGCGCCCGCCATCGTGCTCGCGCCGGGTCTGCCGCGCAGCGCCGCCGCCGCTTATCCACCGACGTAGTCCCAGCCACGCTTCCAGCCGAAGCGTTTTATTTCACCCGCGTTTCAACACGTGAAGATCGATCTGTCGGTGCCGATTCGCGAACTCTCGGTGGCACTGCAGCAGTTCGTCGCGATGATTTTCATCTCGCACCACCTCGAAGAGATTTCCGAAGTGTGCGACCGCATTACCCTGCTGCGTGATGGTCAGTACGTCGGCATGACCGAGGTATCGCAATCCGACGTAGGGCATCTCGTGGAGATGATAGTGGGACGCCGCATCGAAAACAGCCTTCCGCCGAAGCCACCGCTGCGCGCGGATGCGAAGATCGTGCTCGAAGTCGACAAGCTACAGTTGCTCAAGGACAGTCCGATGTTGAGCTTCAGGCTGCGTGAAGGCGAGATTCTCGGCTTCGCGGGACTGGTCGGCTCGGGGCGCACGGAAACCGCGCTTGCCGTGATCGGCGCGGATCCGGCGCACGTCAAGGAGATTCGCATCAACGGCGCGGCGGCCAAGCTGTCCGATCCCGCCGATGCGTTGCGCGCCGGTGTCGGCATTCTGCCGGAGAGCCGCAAGACCGAAGGCCTGATCACCGACTTCTCGATCAAGCAGAACATCTCGATCAACAACCTCGGCAAATATCGCTCGTGGAGTTTTTTCATCGACCAGCGCAGCGAAGCGCGTGCGACCGCCGACATCATGAAGCGCGTGGGCGTCAAAGCGCCGACCATGCACACCGAAGTCGCGACGCTTTCCGGCGGCAATCTGATCTCGTCCGAACTGCCGGAGATCGTCTGCATGTGCGACCGCGTCGCCGTGTTCCGGCGACCGCAGAAAGTAACTCTCCACTGACTTCCTTTTTTTAGCAGGACCATGCAATGACGACTCAATCCGACAAGCAGAACATGACAGCTATCGTCTGTCATGCACCGAAAGACTATCGCGTCGAACAGGTGTCGAAGCCTCGCGCGGGCGCCCACGAACTGGTGATCCGCATTGCCGCGTGCGGCATTTGCGCGAGCGACTGCAAATGTCATTCGGGCGCGAAGATGTTTTGGGGCGGCCCGAGCCCTTGGGTGAAAGCGCCGGTGATTCCCGGCCACGAGTTCTTCGGTTTCGTCGAGGAAATCGGCGAAGGCGCGGCTGATCACTTCGGCGTGAAGATGGGCGACCGCGTGATCGCCGAACAGATCGTGCCGTGCGGCAAATGCCGCTATTGCAAATCCGGTCAGTACTGGATGTGCGAAGTGCACAACATCTTCGGCTTCCAGCGCGAAGTCGCCGATGGCGGCATGGCCGAATACATGCGCATTCCGCCGACGGCGATTGTTCACAAGATTCCCGACGGCATTTCGCTGGAAGATGCCGCGATCATCGAGCCGCTTGCCTGCGCGATCCATACGGTCAACCGTGGCGACGTGCAGCTCGACGACGTAGTGGTGATCGCGGGCGCCGGTCCGCTCGGTCTGATGATGGCGCAAGTCGCGCACCTGAAAACGCCCAAGAAGCTGGTGGTGATCGATCTGGTCGAAGAGCGGCTCGCACTCGCCCGCGAATACGGCGCCGACGTGACGATCAACCCAAAACAGGACGACGCGCTTGCGATCATTCACTCGCTCACGGACGCTTACGGCTGCGATGTGTATATTGAAACCACCGGCGCGCCGATCGGCGTGAATCAGGGCATGGACCTGATTCGCAAGCTCGGGCGGTTTGTCGAGTTTTCGGTGTTCGGCGCGGATACGACGCTGGATTGGTCCGTGATCGGCGACCGCAAGGAACTCGACGTACGCGGCGCGCATCTTGGACCGTACTGTTACCCGATCGCGATCGATCTGCTGGTGCGCGGGTTGGTGACGTCGAAAGGCATTGTCACGCACGGCTTTTCGCTGGAAGAATGGGACGAGGCGATCAAGATCGCCAACTCGCTTGATTCGATCAAGGTGTTGCTGAAGCCGCGCGCCTGAGCGTCGAACGTGGGCGGAGAATGAGCGGCATACAAACGGAGACAGTATGGATTACGTCATCGGCGTCGATATCGGCACGCAGAGCACCAAAGCGCTGCTGGTCGATCAGCACGGCGCGATCGTCGCGCAGCATGCGTCGAGTTATCAGCCGGATACGCCCAAGCCGCTGTGGGCCGAACAATGGCCCGCGGTCTGGTTGAAGGCGGTGGTGGAGTGCATCGCCGCATGCGTCGCTAAAGCGAAGGAGGCGGGCGTCGCGTCGAATTCGATCAAAGCCGTGTGCGTAAGCAGCCTGTACGGCGGCTCCGGTATTCCGGTGGATAGCGACATGCGTCCGCTTTATCCGTGTTTGATCTGGATGGATCGGCGCGCCACCGAACAGGTCGAATGGGTGCGCAACAACGTCGATCTCGAACGGCTTTATACGATCACCGGCAACGGCGTGGATAGCTATTACGGCTACACGAAGATGCTGTGGCTGCGCGATCACGAGCCGGATGTGTGGTCGCATACGCGCTACTTTCTGCCGCCGAATGCTTACGTGATCTACATGCTGACCGGCGAGGTGGCGGTGGATCATAGTTCGGCGGGCAATATCGGCGGCATCTACGACATTGCCAAACGTGATTGGTCCGATGAAGCGCTCGACATGCTCGGCATTCCCGCGACGATGATGCCCGAGCGGTTGGTCGAATCATCGGAAGTGGTGGGCGGCTTGCTGTCGCAGTGGGTCGAGCAGCTTGGCCTAGATGCGGGTACGGCGATCGTCGCGGGTGGCGTTGACGCAGCGGTGGCGACGTTCGCGGCCGGTGTCACGCGTGCTGGCCAGCATGTCGCGATGATCGGCACGAGTATGTGCTGGGGCTATATCAACCAGTCCGTCGACGCACGGCACGGGTTGATCAGCATGCCGCATGTGTTCAACGGGCAGCACGATATCTATGTGTTCGGCGGCGCGATTACGGCGGGCGCGTCGGTGACGTGGTATCGCGAGCAGTTCTGTCAGGCGGAAATCGAGGCCGCGCGCGCGACACCGCATGGCGATCCGCATCGCTTGCTGGAAGAGAGCGCTTCTCGGATTCCGGCTGGTTCTGACGGTGTGATGTTCCTTCCGTATCTGATGGGCGAACGTAGTCCGGTGTGGGACGCGAAAGCGAGCGGGGCGTTCGTCGGGTTGAGCCTGTTTCATACGCGCGCACATTTGTACCGCGCGGTGTTGGAGGGCGTGTCGTTCGCGCTGAAGCACAACATCGAAGCGGGACGCAAAGGCGCGCAGTCGCTGGATGACAAGTTGATCGTGGTGGGCGGCGCCGCGCATTCGGATTTGTGGATGCAGATCATCGCGGACATTACCGGCTATCCGGTCTATACCATCGAGCAGGACGTGGAGGCGGCAATGGGGGCGGCGTTGCTGGCGGGCGTCGGTGTCGGCCTGGTATCGCGTGAAGAGGCGAGGAGCGGATGGGTTACGCTGGTTGAACGTGCGGAGCCGAACGCGCAACGGATGGCGTTGTATGAGCAACGGTTCGGCGTTTATACGGATTTGTATCCGGCGTTGAAGCCGGTCATGCATCGGTTGCAGACATCATGAATGCTACTTTTGATTTTTCTGGCCGCTCGATTCTCGTGACGGGGGCTTCGAGTGGAATTGGGCGCGCCACGGTTGAAGCGTTGTGTGCGTCTGGTGCGAATGTGGTTGCTGCGGCGCGGAATGTGAATGAGCTTGCGCGGTTGGCTGAGGAGACGGGCTGTGAGCCGTTGGTACTTGATGTTAGCGATGAGGCTGCTATCGATGAGGCGTTGGGGTCGCTCGATGTGTTCGATGGGCTCGTGAATTGCGCGGGGATTGCGTTGCTTGAGCGGGCGGTGGATACGACTGGTGCGAGTTTTGATCGTGTGATGGCTGTGAATGCGCGTGGCGCGGTGTTGGTTGCCAAGCATGTGGCGCGTGGGATGATCGATGCTCAACGGGCTGGCAGTATCGTGAATGTTTCCAGTCAGGCTGCGCTCGTTGCGTTGGATGATCATTTGAGTTATTCGGCTTCCAAGGCTGCGCTTGATGCTGTCACGCGGGCTCTCTGCGTCGAGTTGGGGCCGTTTGGGATTCGGGTTAATAGTGTTAATCCTACGGTTACGTTGACGCCGATGGCGCTGATGGCCTGGAGTGATCCGGTTAAGCGGGAGCCGGCGCTTAAGGCTATTCCTTTACAGCGGTTTGCGGAGTCTGCTGAAGTTGCTGCACCGATCTTGTTCTTGTTGAGTGATGCGGCTTCTATGATTAGTGGGGTTTGTTTGGCTATTGATGGGGGGTATACGGCTAGGTAAGGTTTTTTGCCTTTGCGGCGGCTGATTTTTCTGTGATCCTAAGGTGTTGGCCTTTCCTTGATTTCTTTGTGGTCTATTAGCGTTGCCCCTGTGCGGGGCGGCGCCTACTTTCTTTGCCGCCGCAAAGAAAGTAGGTG